>NZ_JAUFQE010000001.1:1200000-1500000 GCF_030409755.1 Vibrio lentus | reverse complement strand
CAAGATGGGAGTGCAACTGTAATGCTAATCAAAGCCACCCTTGTTGGGCTATTCGCTATTCCAATGACTGCTAATGCGGCTCTTGAACTCGATCTTAGTGGTTTAGGAAAGAAGCCCACTGAACAGCAAACAAGTAATAGCAGCACAAATAGCGATGGTCCAATCATTGAAGAAGAGATCATCTCCAGCACCGTTTATTCAAGTGGCGGTGATTATTCAAACCCAGAAGCGAAACGTGCAACCAGACGAAACATTGAAATGGTGAAACCCAAGGCAAAGCAATTGGTTATCGAACAGAAAGCACCAGAAGTAAGCAACAAACCTTCCGCTCTGGCTTTCGTTGATGAGTTTCTTGGTATTGAACCTGTAAAGCCTTGGGAAAAAGGCACATTGGCTCAAAAAGAGATGAAACCCGGTGGCCCGGTGCCTGAATTCGACGTCTTTTCTGAAAAGGTCTTCGCTTACAAACAAGGTTCCGTCGGCGGCAGTGGTGTTGGTGGCGGTGGCTGTGGTTGTAACTAACCGCTCCATCAATGAACAAATCAGTATTTAAAAAAACAAAATAAGAACAAAATGAAAAAATTACCAATTACGCTGCTGAGTGCAGCGGCAGTGGCTAACGTGGCATTAGCTGAAGATCATATCTCTGTTCATTACCTGAGCTATGAGGAATACGATGACAGAGTATCAGCCAATGACACCATGGTTTCGATTGAGAAAAGTATCGGCTTAGATTGGACACTCAACGCAGAGATAAGCTACGACAGTGTTTCTGGTGCATCTCCGGCATGGGGGCCAACAACACCTCTCGCTTCGGATGCGGATCAGGTCAACCGCGCCCTGAAAACTCAACAAGCACAGAATAAAACCGACGAGGTTATTCGTGCAGGCTACGATCCTCACCGCAGTGGCTATGAAATCCAAAAAGTAGGGCTTGAAGACACCAGAAAGTCCATCAGCTTAAGCGCGACCTATCGTGACACGTTACGTAATGAATGGACCTTAGGTGGCAACGCATCTCAAGAAGAAGATTATGAAAGCCTTGGTATTAACGCCAAAGGTTTGATCTATGCCGATAGCACTAAGAACCGCTCTTACAGTCTAGGTGGCTCTGTCCTTTTCGATCAAACTCAAGCGTTCGGCAAATACTCGTTGGCGTCATCAAACAGCCAGAGCTGGGAAGACATTTTCACCGGCAGTTTAGAAGCCGGATTATCACAAACCTTCACACCGAATCTATACAGCATTTTTACCGCTTACACGGGTTACCGAAGTGGCTATTTGAGCAATCACTATTTAACGGTTCTGCGTGAAGTCGATATCAATGACGATGGTAAAATCGATGATGATGAAGTGTTCTTGGGGCAAGATTCTCGACCGGATACGCGACTCTCTGGCGGTATAAATATCCAAGCCTATTACTCATTGTCCGACAGTCTAAAAATCCGACCAAGATACAAATGGTTCATGGATGATTGGGGCGTAATTTCTCACCAGTTAGGCGGCAAATTATCTTGGCGAGTGAGTGAGTGGTTAACCTTGGCACCGGGCTATTTTTGGTACACGCAAGATGCAGCCGATTTCTATCGCGACCCAAGTAGTGCTGATCCTTCTTTTGCATCGTCAGGCTACGCGACTTCAGACCTTCGCTTAGGCAACTTCACCGCCAATGCCTATGAGCTAGGGGCGAGTATCAAGGTACATAAGAAATTACGCTTAAATGCGCTTGCTGCGTATTACGAACAGAGCAACGGTTTTGAAGCGCAATGGTGGGCGGTTGGAGCAACCTATGAGTTCTAATCTACCCTTTGTGCATCGTTTTCATGCCATGACCGTACCGTGTGAAGTGCAAATTTTGTCGATGGATTTGGCTAACTTTCCAGAGACAAGCGCAAAAGATATAGCCAAGGAGATAGAGCAAAACACACGCCGATTGGAAGACAAATATAACTTTTACTGCGACGACTCGTGGTTAACACAATGCATTAATCAAAGAGCGTCATGTGATATCGAACTCGACCCAGAATCTGCCGAGGTTTTTCAACATCTCGACCGATTAAGCCAACTGACGTTCGATACCTTTGATACTACGGTCGGCAGCATCAAATATCTTTTAAAACAGAAACCGAAGATGTTGCACAGCCACGCCTTCCAAGCCTTGTCTTCAGCTTTGGGTAAGCAAGCGTGGGAATTGAAAGGGACAATGGATCAAAAAGGGGCCGTGGATCTACAAGGGACCCTCGGTCTACAAAAGACAAGGCTACACGTCCCTGATTCCCGTACTCGTTTCGATTTTGGCGGCGTCATCAAAGAGTACGCCGTTGACCAAGCGGTAGTGATCGGCAAACAGCTCGGCGCGACGTCGATGTTAGTGAATTTTGGCGGTGACATCTATGCGTTGGGAACCAAACCGGATGGCTCGGCATTTAACATTGCTGTCTTAGACCCAAGAGACAACAAGACCCCATTTTTCGCCGTTCCGTTAACGAACGCAGCGCTCACGACTTCGGCTCACAGTGAACGCCAAGTGCAATTTGGTGACAAGACCACCTCTCATATTCTGTCGAAGCAGGATGTTGAAAAGAAAATCATGTCTGTTACTGCTATCGCGTCGTCCACATTAGAAGCGGGCGTGCTCAGCACTTCTCTAACACTGAACCCCAAGATTTCAGTACCCGAAGACAGTGCTGTTATCTACATCGACGATCAATTACACATTCACCAAAACACGGAGTTCCTTCATCCATGAAGTGCTACCTACTTACGTTAATTCTATTGTTTAGCGGATTGTTACATGCTCAAGAAAACGAGTTCCTTCCCGTTGAAGAGGCCTTCCCTGTTACATGGGAAGCCACAGACCAAGGCGCGGTCATCAGCTTTGATACCCACAAGGGTTACTACCTGTATCAATCTCGATTTTCATTCAAAGGAGAGTCGTCATTATCAACGTTAGAACCGAGTTATTCGCTGCCAGGTGAAGAGAAAGAGGATCCTAACTTTGGTAATGTCATCGTGTTTCACGAGCCCGTTACAGTTACTGTTCCTTACTCGGGAAGTGGGAAACTCACCGTGCGTTATCAAGGCTGCGCAGACAAAGGACTTTGTTATCTGCCGCAAAAGTTAGTGCTCGATTTACCTATGCTCGAAACCGTAGCTGAAGCTCTGGTTGAGGAGCCATCAAACTCTCTATATCAAACCCTAGGTGAGATCAGCGAGGATACGAATGGCTTATCTTCGTTCCTATCCCAAGCCGGTAAGTTACAAGCGCTTCTTGTGTTCTTCTTGCTTGGCCTAGGCTTGTCCCTGACACCATGTGTACTGCCGATGATTCCGATTTTGGCTAGTATCATCGGTGGCGAAAAAGCGATGACAGGCAAGAAAGGCGCGGCGCTATCCAGTTCTTACGTTTTGGGTATGGCGACCAGCTATGCCATGACGGGGATCTTAGTCACCACTTTGGCAAAAGGGGTCAACCTACAAGCCGCGATGCAACAACCTTGGTTGTTAAGTAGCTTTGCAGCGGTTTTTGTTCTGCTTGCGTTGGCGATGTTCGGATTCTATGAACTCCAACTGCCCGCTGCCCTTCAGCAAAAACTCAACAGTGGTTCAGACAAACTTGGCGGCGGCAAGATCGCCAGTGTCTTTGCTATGGGCGCAATCTCAGCCTTGGTGGTATCACCTTGTGTCAGTGCGCCATTAGCTGGTGCATTACTGTACGTTTCAACCACTCAAGATTGGATGTTTGGCGGAGCGACTCTGTTCGTTATGGCGCTTGGTATGGGCGTACCACTAATCGCTATCGGAGCGAGTGGCGGGCGTTTGCTATTAAGAAGTGGCGCATGGATGGTTTCAGTTAAGCAGGTATTTGGCGTGCTGCTATTAGCTGTTGCTATTGTTCTGTTGAGCCGTTTTGTCGCCCCATCGATCATTATGATCTTATGGGCGCTGCTCGCAATCGGTTCTGGTGTACATTTCGGTGCTTTAGAAGCTGCACAACCGGGTTGGGCGCGTACTCGTAAGTTCTCTGCTTTGCTACCACTGAGTTACGGTCTCATTCTATTTGTCGGATTCTTTTTAGGTAATACCGATCCTCTGAACCCTCTTGAGAACAGAGAGTCAGTCCAATCCATTGCGATCACTCCCTTTGAAAAAACAGACTCTGTTATTCAGCTAGAACAACAGTTGAAGACAGCAGCGAGCAGCGACCAAAAGGTGCTAGTCGACCTTTACGCAGATTGGTGTGTGTCTTGTAAAGTGATTGAAACCAACGTGTTCAATGACCAACAAGTTAGCCAAAAACTTAAAGAGTGGAAGACCATAAAACTTGATGTAACAGAAAGCTCTCCCGAGCAAATGGCGTGGCTCAATGACAAGAATGTATTTGGCCCTCCAGCGATTTTCTTTTACTCACCCGCCAGCGGTGAAATAGAGCCTGCGCGAGTAATGGGGGATATTGATAAAGAGGGTTTCAATAAAAAACTCAAACTTGCCAATAAGCTCGCTTACACACAAACAACAGAAGCTGATAGCCAAACGAACTAAGGCCTACGCGAGATAAAATCAAAATCGCCCAATCATAAATTGGGCGATTTTTTCTTATTTGGTTTGCAGATATGAGGCAATGTATTCTGGGTTTTCTAGCTGCTCAATAACCGTTTGAGTCAATTGCTCAGTATAGGGGTTTATCTTCCAGTGCTCTGGGCTCCAACCTTTTACGAAACGTTGAAAATCAGCCCACGCCACGTAAAACATAGGTCGCCACGCAGCTTCGATTTCATCAAACGAAAGCTGTGACTGATAATATGCCAATGCCTCTTCCAAGTATCGGAAGTATGTCTCTAACATATGTGACTCAAGTTCAGCGCAATCTTGCGGCCTCACAGCACTGCTCATAAACAGAGCCACGTCTTTCATCGCACAACCATGACCCACATATTGAAAATCGACCGCAGCAGCGTTTTGGCTTTCTGAATCAAAACAGAAATTAGCGAGCTTGGCGTCACCATGCACCAAAGTTGGATACGGACACTCTCTGAGTAAACGGTCGATGTGTTGCGCTTGATTCTTCAATGGTAAATCAACCAAGGCATTGAACTCATCAGGACGCGTGTTTAAATGCCAATAAGTACCTATTTTCCATAATGATGCAGACTGCTCTTGGTCAATATGGATATGCTTTGCATGAAAATTAGCAAGCCACTTTAGGCAGGCATCACGTTGCTTTTGCTCTTCTAGAGTGTAACCACACGCCAGTTCAGGTTGAGTATCTTTGGTTGCCAGTTCGTCAGAAACAGCAAGCACATCAAACTGAGAGGTTAACGGAAAGCCGATTCCGGCTAAGTCTTGCATCACAATCAGCCACTCGTTCTCTTGTAACTCACATTCCAGCCCAACAGGCACAGGGCAACGCTCATCCCATTGTTGAGTGAACGACTGATACCAAGCCGTTTCCACCTGATAAGAGTGCACCTTTCGCTGATGAGATAATTTGGTGTTCCAGCCTTTGGGGTGTTCGGCTTTATCTGGCAATGCGACATGCTTAACGATCACACTATTTACTGAGGTATTGTTCAGCGAGGCGCTATTATCTTTATCAAAGACCAAGCGAACTAACTCGCCATATCCGCCCCATAGGCGTTGAATAACTTGAACATCAAATCCTTGATGGCAACCTAGTGACGTCGCTATTTTTTGATAAAGCTCAGGTTGGTTTTGACTTGTACTCACTTGTGATTGAGCAAGATTATTTGACGATATTGGTTGGGACATATAACTCGTTGCTATGCTTTATCGGATAGAAGATGCGACCATTGTTTTTGTCTGTTCATGTAGTGCACGACGTAACTGCACACTGGAACAATTTTAAAACCCGCCTGTTCAATTTCAGGTAATACCGATTCCATCATCACCTTGCCAAAGCCCTTGCCTTGCAGTTCATCAGGGATACGAGTCGAAGTAATATGTAGCACGTCCCCATCCTTCTGATACTTAACAACCGCGAACTGATTTGGTTCTAGCTCAACCGTGATCTGGCTAGCTTGTTGGTCCCATTTTATGGCCTTCATTCTCAACTCCCGTAAATAATTGGTACGCCAAACAATAAAAGTTTGAAGTATCAGTTCCTTGTAATAGACTAACGCAAGTGCATATAAATAAAACTAAGTACTTACAAACACAATAAATAATTTAGAGCTACCTGCTTCATATAAAACTAGCAAATAAAAACATCACTCTATAAATTAATATAAAGTACTTCTGTTAAACCTAGCACGTAATAACACCTTGTTAGCAAGTTACCAATATAACTAACAGACGCATGTTGGCGCATGGAGAAACATAATGAACGCACCACTGAAGAAGCCTTTGGAGCATAATCAGGCACTTCAAGATCCTCGAAATCGCACTATTTCCACGATTAATAGTACCGATGCCCTTGCCATGATTGAACATGGCAGTGAACTGACGTTAAACGTATCGACTCCAGTTGGCACTAAATTTCTAGCGACCACGAAGTTTATCGGCACACACAGTGAGAACTGTATCTTGGTTGAAGTCCCTGAGGTTTCAAGCGATGACCTACGCTTTTTCTTTCAAGAAGGGTTTTGGATGACGGCCAGAGCTTATTCCTTAAGAGGAGAAGGCGCGCTTATCCACTTTAGATGTCAGATTCATCATAATATTGGCGAACCTTTCCCAATTTTGGTGTTATCGACCCCAAGTACGATGCAAGTGACTCAACTTCGTAAAGAAACTCGTTATGAAGTGAATTTAGACTCCAGAATCATCTTTAATGATCAGCGAATGAATTGTGAGATACGAGATCTTTCGAAAAGTGGTTGTCGCTTTGTCACATCACCCACGTCACGACCAATTCAGATCGCCGATAGAGTGTCTATCGAGATCACCCCTGGAAACTACAACGGTCCATTTATTCCTCCGCTACGAGGCATAGTGTGTAATTTGCAAAAATCGACACACTACGCACGTTACGGCGTCGAATTTGATGATATTGGCCGTGCCAATGCGAAGAATCTACTGGGTAAGCTCAAATTCGATGGCACTAAGCTTCGTCTACGTAATGCTTAAGCGTTCATCAGTTCCGATTTAACATCTATCTGAGCGCCTCTCTAAACGTCGAAAGATCAAAGAACCCAAACAAAAAACAGCCATCGATAATGTCGATGGCTGTTTCGTTTTAGCTAAATCAAAGGATAACGGTTATTTACCCGACCTTACTTAGCTAACGCGTTGAGCTATTTATAAAGCGTATTCAGCTACTTACGTAAAGCATTAAGCTTAGCTTGAGCGATACCAAAGATAGTATCGATAGGATAGCTCCCTTCATCGCTCGCCTCACCTGCCGCTTTACCCGTGAACAGCTCAATCGCTTCTGTCACATGATCAATCGCCCAGATGTTAAACTCGCCCTTTTCAACCGCTTTAACGATATCGCTGCGCAGCATCAGGTTGTGAACGTTAGAACGCGGAATAATCACCCCTTGCTCATTTGAACGTCCTTTGATTTCACACACATCAAAGAAGCCTTCAATTTTCTCATTCACGCCACCAATTGGCTGAGACTCACCAAACTGGTTCATCGAGCCAGTAATCGCGATGTCTTGACGGTTCGGTTGCTTAGAAAAAGCAGACACTACCGCACAGAACTCGGCCATACTCGCACTATCTCCATCCACGCCACCATACGATTGCTCGAAGGTAATATTGGTCGTAAGCGGGACTTTCGCTGTTTTACCAAATACCGAAGAAAGATAAGCCGATAAGATCATCACCCCTTTCGAGTGAATACTGCCACCTAAGTCTACGTTTCTTTCAATATCAATCACTTCACCATCACCATAAGCTGTGGTGGCAGTAATTCGGTTTGGCGCACCAAACATGTGATCGGTGGTGCTGAGTACTGACAACGCATTAACCTGTCCGACAGCCTGACCATCAACATGTATCAAGGTCGTACCGTTAGTAAACGTCTCCATTACGCTGTCTTGCAATCGCCCTACTCGCATCTGTTGATTAGACAGTGCTTGGTCAACGTGGGTAGAACGAATCAGGTTCGATTTCGCCCCTCTCGCGACGTAGTTAGACTCACGAAGCAGGTTCGCAATGTGTGCCGAATGCAGCGATAGCTTACCTTGGTCACCGGCCTGACGTGAACTGTGCTCAATGATGCGAGCAATCGCTTTGCGATCACAATGCAGCATATTGTTGTCGTGCACGATGCTCGAAATGAAGCGTGCGTAATGCATCTCAGAATCCGCAGTACGCTTCATCTCATCTTCAAAATCGGCCGTCACACGGAACAATTCACCAAACTCCGCATCGTAATGCTGAAGCAGTTGGTAAGTTCGATAATCACCAAACAAAATGATTTTCACATCCAATGGAATCGGTTCTGGATCAAGCGAGACTGCGCCCGTTAGGGTCACCTCTTTCTCCAATGAAGCGAAGCTCAGTTGACGTGAACGTAGCGCACGTTTAAGCCCTTCCCATACATACGGTTGCTCTAACACTTTCACCGCGTCCATCAGCAATACGCCGCCATTAGCTCGGTGTAAGCTGCCCGCACGAATCAAAGAAAAATCGGTAAATACCGTGCCTTTGAATGTCGCCGTTTCGACATAACCAAACAGCGAGTGATAGTTCGGATTCTCTTCGACCACAATCGGCAGAGACTGCTCTTTTTGGCTAACAATGACGTTAACTTTGTAACGACGTGGCATTTTCTTGTCCAGAGAAGCCGTCGCGATTTCAGCTTGCTCGGTGCTCTCTTCTAAGAAAATATCAGCGTTTTCGACAATATCCTTACGCAGTGCCGTGAGGTACTTTTTGATCTCTGGGTATTGGCTGTAATCTTGCTTCAACTGCTTAACAAAGTGGGTAATCACATCCCTTGCTGTATCATCATTTAACTTTTGAATTTTCTCTGTGTACGTCTCTTCAAGCTCAGTCAGCTCACGAGAAATGGTTCGTAACCCTACCTCTAATCCATCAATGGTTTTATCGAACTGATCTTGTTCTTCCGGCGAAAGTAAATCAAAGCTCTCTTCGGTATGAAGCTCCTCGCCGTTCATTGCGACAAACTGGTAATCGCCCTGAGTGGTAATCGTTAGGTTAATACCCTTTTCTTTCGCTTCTTGGCTAATGCTTTCTAGCGCTGCTTGCTGTTTGGCTGCCAGCTGGTTTTTAAGCCTGTCTGCACGGCTAAAGTACATCTCGTTATCAAACGCAAGAGGCATACCTTTAAGCAATTTACGCATCAATTTTTCGATATCTTGTTTTAAATTGCTGCCAACGCCACTGGGTAACTTGAGCACTTTAGGTGTACGAATGTCTTCAAAATTCGCGATGTAACACCAATCAAAAAGCTCCTCGACTTCTTGAGGGTGACGATTGAGATAACGCAATATCATGGTTCGTTTACCGAGACCATTGCGTCCTATCGCGTAAATGTTGTAACCCTTTTCCTTAATTGACATCGCGAACTCAACGGCTTTTTGCGCCCGTTCTTGCCCGACGATCTCGTCAATTGGAGCCAGTTCTTTGGTCGACTTGCAGGGTAGCTTCTCTAGCTCTGCTACCTGATACAGCTGTTCTGTATTGAGTCTTTGAATCGCCATGGCCGCCTCCTTAGTCCTTTATTACTTGGGTGTAGATAAAATCAGTGTAGATGTAATTTCCTATAAATTTAGTGACTTACGCAACATCGCTGTTCAACTGAACAAATAACACACAATTTGAGCCGATTATTAAGAATAAAGGGTTATTTTATTTACCAACCCGACATGTAAATGATTTTAATTTGCAATTGATAATAAATATCATTAACATTTCCTGATATTATAAATTGAGGATGTGGATATGGAAATTGAACGATGCTGGATGCACTACCTAAAAGCTGAACAGTTAATGGAACAAGGTCACTGGCCTGAAGCACAACGCCTTTATGGTGATGTTCTCAATTCTCTTCCTCATCACATCCAAGACGCGGCGTACCAAAGCGACATCAAACCCTGTCAGTTTGCTTGTCTATTGGCAGGCCTAAGAGACGCAAGCGTAGCTCAATCAGAAATTCTTAACCGTCAGGGGCTGCAACAACAAGCCTTCGACACATTGAATCAGTCATACGCGCTGATGCAGTTTATCTCTTTAGAAAGCACTGAACTGATTCAACGGACTTATTCACTATTAGAAAAGCAAAGTGAAGATCTACTCAATCACTTGATCGCTTTTTGCAGTGCTCAGCGCAGCTCACATTGGATGCTCGAGCTAGAACAAATTCAGCGTGCTCATCACCATTTTGGGCAGCTTAAAACAACGTCAGAAGTTCAATCTTCACCTAATGTCTTAAATTGATAAGGATATATCATGTCGGACCGGGCCATTCTCAAAGTCAATAACCTCTCCGTTAGCTTCACAACCAATGATGGAATCATTGATGCGGTTAAAAAGGTTAACTTTACCCTTAACTCCAGCGAAACCTTGGCCATTGTTGGTGAATCGGGTTCAGGTAAATCAGTCTCTTCCAACGCACTGATGCGTTTGCTTCCAGATAACGCCATCATTGATCCTCAATCTCAAATAGAGTTTGAAGGACAATCGATACTCGAAAAAACAGAACGCCAAATGCAGTCAATTCGGGGCGATAGAATCGGCATGATCTTTCAAGAGCCGATGACCTCTTTGAACCCATATCTGCGTGTAGGCATTCAAGTGGCAGAAGCTATCATGTGTCACCGTAAGGTATCGAAGTCAAAGGCCAAGCAGCGCGTACTTGAGCTGTTTGAGCTTGTTCATCTGCCAATGCCAGAGCAAGCCTACACTAAGTATCCTCACGAGTTTTCTGGTGGTCAGCTGCAACGCATCATGATCGCAATGGCCTTGATTAATGAGCCCGATATTTTGATTGCCGACGAACCGACTACGGCATTGGATGTGACGGTTCAGGCGGAAGTGCTTTCTTTGATCAAAGAGATTCAAAGCAAGATGGGCATGGCGATTTTGTTCATTACCCATGACCTTGGGGTAGTAAAACACTTTGCAGACCGCGTTCTGGTGATGTGTAAAGGTGAGCTAGTTGAAGAAGGGATGACCCAAGCCTTATTCGAAAACCCAAGACACGATTACACACGCATGCTGATTAACTCAATTCCGAAAGGCGCTAAAGTTCCTGTTGAGGCATCAGCCCCAGAGCTATTGTGTGCCGACGACATCCGAGTTCAATTCTTGGTTAAATCACATTTCATCAAGAGCAAAAATCAGTATTTCGAAGCCGTAAAAGGCATTTCTTTGAACCTTAAACAGGGTGAAACTTTGGGTATTGTTGGTGAATCCGGTTCAGGAAAATCAACACTGGGACGAGCATTAATCGGCTTGCTGCCAAGTACCGGACGTATTGTTTATAAAGGCCAAGATGTCAGTTTATTAACCGATAAAGAACGCCATAAACTCAAGAAAGATGTACAAATGGTATTCCAAGACCCTTATGGCTCTTTGTCACCACGTATGACAGTTGGGGAAATCATCACCGAAGGCTTAACGGTGCATCAACCTCAACTCTCTAAGAAAGAACGATTGGAACGAGCACGTAAAGCGCTGATTGAAGTACGTCTAGAACCGAATTCAATTAACCGTTATCCGCATGAATTCTCTGGCGGACAAAGACAACGTATCGCGATTGCTCGTGCGCTGATTCTTGAACCTTCTTTTATCTTGCTAGATGAACCAACGTCAGCACTCGATCGCTCAGTGCAACTGACCGTGATTGACCTGTTGAAAGACATTCAAACCAAGCACAACATCGGTTTCCTTTTCATCAGCCATGACCTCTCGGTAGTGAAAGCACTTTCGGATCGTGTTTTAGTGATGCAAAAAGGGGAAGTGATGGAAGAGGGCTCTGCGGAAGATATTTTCAACAACCCGAAAAATGACTACACCAAGAAATTGATTGAGGCGTCATTCGACTTAGAAAATAAATCGAAAAAAAATGCCGCTTAAATTGAACTAATTAACATTAACAGCGTCTTATAAGTACATTCTGAATAATCTCCTAATGGATTGAAATCTAGAATGGATATAGCAAAACTGGTTTGGCCGCCAAAAGAGAAATGTCGCATGGATGCGACATTTTTCGTTTCTGGCGTATATGAAAAATCAACTCAGTGATTCGAACCAGTGATTATGAAGGTTTGTTAAAATTAACGGACTTTAAACAGGGTTAGCTGGTAGTCGGGTCATAGTCGCAGAGCGGCTTCGTTCAACTCGTTTTTGGACATTTCTGTGTCAGTGAATTTGCTAATTTAGCTTTTGACGGATTATCAGGGGTATGGCAAAACCTCTGTTCGAGTGGCCAGTTTTCTCATCCACTACAATGCTCTGCACTATCACAAAGATAAATTCTTATTCATATAAGCGCAATAAACGCGGTAACATATAAAAAGTCGTAATTTAAAGCGTTGTATCTATGTTACTCCACAAGAAATATAACAAGATCTTACCAACGGAAGACTTCATATCTGATGAAGTTATCCTATCAAGTGCTTGGAAAAAGTCTCACCAACATATCAGAGGGGTCAACTGGTATGTCGACGGTTTAGACTTAGACAAATCTGCTCTTGAGCTTGATTTAAGGGTTTCCTCTCTGTCAGAAGCTCTTAGGGAAAACGACCTTGAGTTATCTCCTCTAAAGTTAATACCTGCGCCAAAGTCACACCCATGGGAATTCAAAAAATCGGATGATGAATCTACTCTCACTTGGACTCCAGAAAACAAAGATAGTGAAGAGGATGATTCTGATAACCCTCGATTGCCAATGAGGCCTTTGGCCCATGTTTCGATAGATGACCAGACAATTTTTACAGCATTGATGATGCTGCTAGCTAACCATGTTGAAACTGAACAAGGAGACACTTCTACTCTGTTCTCTGACGTGCACGATAAGGGTTTAATAAACTACGGTAATAGGCTTCACTGTAAATATATTGATGACAATGCATCATACTCTTGGGGTAACAGCAATACTTATAGTAAGTTTTTTACCGACTATCAGCGCTTTCTAGAGCGACCTATCTACTTTGGTCGTGAAGCTAAACGAGTTAAAACAAGCAAAGAAGAAATCTATGAAATTCATTTAGACTTTTCTAAGTTTTACGACTCAGTTGATCGGACGATACTCACAGGAAAAATCAAGGATCTGGTCAAAGAAATAACTGGCAAAGAAACTGATGAATGTATTAGCCACGTTCTAGATCAATTTAAAGATTGGGAATGGACAGAAGAATCTCAAAACCTATATACAGAGGTGTGTAAAAATGAACACATACAGACCCTAGAAGATAATCAAGGCATACCTCAAGGGCTCGTCGCGGGTGGTTTTTTAGCAAACATTTACATGCTTGATTTCGACAAGGACATTGCTGAACTGATAGGTCAATATCTAGATGAAAACGAAAACATATTACTAGTAGATGCTTGTCGTTATGTGGACGATCTAAGACTTATCATCAAAACAGATAGAAACGAAGTATCTGAAAATGAAATCCGTGAAGTGATAGCAGCTCGTTTCAAACCATATCAAGATAATTTAGGCCTTATCCTTCAACCCCAAAAAACCAAAGTTAAAAAATTCAGTTCTAAAGAAGGAGCAATCTCATCTAAGCTTGCACACATACAGAATAAGCTTAGTGGTCCAATGCCACTACATGAACTAGATGAACAACTGGGACACCTTGAAGGACTAATTGAACTAACAGATAACCTTGAGGTTGAAGACTGGGATAGTAACGAAGTCGAGAACGATTGTATAAGTGAGTTAGCTTTTATTGACAGAACTTTCAATGATGTACGTAAAGATACTCTCCTCCGTTTTACAGCCAACAAAATCCATTCACTTCTTCGCCAAAAGCGCAGCATGATCGCACAAGAAGTTACCCCTTCTGGAGAACCTATTCCAGGGGCATGGGATTATCTGCAAGAGAGAATGGCCCGAAAACTAATATCAAAGTGGACTAAAGATCCTTCTCTTTTGCTACTTCTAAAAAAAGGACTAGAACTATTTCCGCATGCTCGAATACTGCGTCCAATCATACAAAGCCTTGAGAATATCCGAGACCAAGATGACCTCGCTCTTACCACTTTCGCTGAGTATTGCTTAAGTGAAATACTTCGTCACTCTGCTACCGCAATACATACAAAAGATAGGTGGGCGTTTCCTGCTCATTCCGATCCAGAAAGCTACTTTGAATGCCTAGAGGATTACGCATGCAGTAAATTCGAAGCACTAGATTCCTTTGAGGAAGCATTCAAAGAACAGATTTTGTTCTTTAGTCTTGTTCGTAATGACTCACCTCTTAAAGAGGTTATTGATAGCGAACCATTTGATCTAATTACCCAGCTACTAAATGGTTTCCGCAACGTAAACCTCAAGCAAAAACCTACCGAGTTCACTACAGCGGTTTTACTAGCCAACCAACTAGCACTGGATAAACGAAAGGTCTTGCGTTCTGTTTCAAGCTCATTGGAATCGATCTATAGTCGGCCTGCTCGCCCGACACTTTCCCCCCATTCCCAAAGAGCTAGACAGTTAAATAGAGGAGATCTAAGCGATATATGTAAAAGACTTATGCTCAATAGTCCTGATCTCTTTGAGCAATTATACTTAAAAGCGAAATCAACTGACCTAAAATGGCCTAAGAAAGCTCATCTTTTTGCCAACTATCTTGGGTTAAATGATTATGCAAAAATCAAAGGAAGTCTATCGTCCTACAATAATAAGTCGGTATCACTTCTTTCAGTAATCAGAGCAGATGACAATCCATTTAAGCATGAGAATGGCATACTTAAACTCGTTCAATCGTCACTAAATGAAATAGATAAAAACAACTTCGATACACCTATAGACATTGCGAACACTAAGGTTCGATGTAGTGACTGGGATGACTTATTGAGACTAAAATCATCTTGTGAGCTGAAGGTTGAGTTAGAGTATTTTGGCGACGATACCGAGTTATTTCACACTCCCCCTAAGTGGCTAACAGATGAACACAAACCCCTCTATTACATTGGGATGTTCATTAGAAGCTGTCTACTTGGGTCTGTCGACTGGAGCAGCAGCAATAGCCTTCAGTCTGAGAAGCCTGCCTATCGGGGTATAAAGTCCAATATGCTGAAAAGGCAGATCGGAATGATGCATTCACCCGAAGCATTTGGTGCTAGTAAATCGCCAATGAGTGATTGGTTGTCTACATTATTGTTCAAGCTATTACAGTGGCCAGGGGTTGAAAGCAACAATAGCTTATTTTCATGGCCGAAAACTTGGACTCTAGGCGAGCTAGAAAAGTGCATAAACAATCGAACTGGTGACCAAGCTAGGTCATATTGTACGCTCTCCAACATGCCGACCTATACAGAGAAGGTTAGGTTGGATTGGCCAAAAGACAAGAAGCACTTAAATGTTGTGATGGTTCAGCCACTTCTACCTTTAACAAAAGACTTCGATCTCTATGGTTTAAAATTAGATACACCAACATACCGAGCTAAGCATAGAAGACACGTAGCTTCCGTTTCAGAGTTAGTCTTACACAACATAGCTAGCGTCGATAGTGTAAATGAAACTCCAAATCTTAAAGGGAAAGTTGATCTTATCGTTTGGCCTGAACTTTCTGTTTCACCCGATGATCTGGACATTTTAGAAAGGCTTTCAGATAAAACGGGAGCTATTGTTTTTGCTGGAATTGGCTTTAGTCACATTCATAACGAACGTGACCTCAACAATTCAGCTATGTGGATCATCCCAAATAAAGGAGCCAATGGCAGGAGGTTTATTAAACGCCTTCAAGGAAAGAAAAACATGACTGTTGATGAGGTAAACCAAATTACACCTTGGAGACCATATCAACTAATCGTAGAAATGATTCACCCTGCTTTTGAAGAAAAAGACGGCTTCAAGCTGACAGGCTCTATATGCTATGACGCCACAGATATAAAGCTAAGTGCAGACCTGAAAGATAAATCACACGCGTATATTATTTCAGCGATGAACAAAGACATTGCGACCTTTGACAGCATGGTTGATGCGCTCTTTTATCATATGTATCAGCATGTTGTACTAGTTAACAGTGGTGAGTTTGGTGGGTCAGTTGCGAAAGCTCCTTATAAAGAGCGATTCCATAAGCTCATTACGCACACACACGGTTCCCATCAAGTATCGATATCTACATTTGAGATGAATATGTTCGATTTTAGAGATTGCGGTCAATCACTTAGAACCAACAAGAAAACAAAGACACCACCAGCAGGAAGCATAAAATGATTTGCCTAGACACCAACGCAGCTCAGCTTTTGACCTTTGAATTTTGGAATGAACGTGCTGATATCATAATGGCAATTGTTGCCATTTTAGCTTTGATACTTACGCTAAAGCAACTACGGTCAGGTCGGCTGGAATCTCGAAGAGCGACCGCTTATGCCACTTACCAAGAGTATTTGAAAAACTGCGCAGAAAATCCCAAATTAGCCTATGGGAATAGAAACGAAATTGTTTTAAATGGGGTTACTCAAGAAGAGTACCCGTGGTTTGTTTCACAAATGCTATTCACATTTGAACAGGTTCTAGAAACATCAAAGTCTGACAAACAATGGAAAACAGCAATACGCTCGCAGCTTGAAAGACATGCATGGTACTTAGAAGATTCAAACACCATAAAACGAAAAGAGTGGAGTGACGAACTAACGGCTTTAATAGGTGTAGCTATATCAAACTGGCAAATTAAGAAGTGTGCGAATGTGCAAGATGAACCTGTAACGAATGCTTATTAGTTCCAATCTTAGGTCAACAGGATGTTGGCCTAATAAACCTTATGAGGTTAAACCAATACCCAAACACAGTTTGGGGCAGAAGTGTTTTAGCTTACCTACCCCATATTGAACAATGTGAACGCGCAAATATCAGCTATGAGGATAGCTTTCCTCAGCTTCATTCCGGCCATGGTTCGCATTGATATCAATACGAACCATCACGGGCGAGCCACCTTGATGCTTTTCTTGAAATTAACGATACAAAGACTTGGTCGACTCTCTGACGATTAAATCAATCGGTGGCAGCCGAGCTTCATGCCTCTCGCCAGATAACAGGTTCAAAATCGACTGAGCACACACTCCACCAATCTCTTCAATCGGTTGTCTTAATGTCGTTAACGCTGGCGTGAAATACTTCGACGTTGGCAAGTCATCAAAGCCAATTACAGACACATCTTCTGGCACTTTATAACCGTGGTCAGACAGCGCCTTAATCGCACCGTAAGCCGTTTGGTCATTAGCAGCAAACAAGGCTGAGAAGTGAACCTTTGACTCTATCAACTCTACCGTTTTCTCGTAACCAGATTCACTACTAAAATCACCCTGCTTGACCAGTTTTGGCATCACTTTAATACCGGCCTCTTGAAGTGCTTTCTTATAGCCTTCAAAGCGATTACCTGCATCAGGTTGGCTTGATAACCCCTTGATATGAGCAATATTCACATGCCCTTGTTGCAGTAAATGTAAGGTTGCCATGTAGCCACCCAGCACGTTGTCGATATTGATCGAACGGACATTATTCTCAACAAAATCGTAGCCAACCATCACGATAGGGATATCTTGTGCATACTTAGCAATCTCTTCCTGAGTAATGCTTCCTGTCACGATGATCATTCCATCCACGTTACTTTTTGCGAGATACTCCAACGCGTGCATTTCTAACTTTTTCTGCCAATGCCCTGTTGCGATCACTAAAGAATAGCCTTGAGCAATCAGCGTTTTTTCCATGTCGTTAAGGATACGACTAGTGTAGGGGCTATCAGGGTGTTGCACCAAGACACCAATAGTGAGCGAGCGTCGGTTGGTGTTTTCTTGCATTTGGAAGTTAGGTTTGTAGCCCGTATCTTTAATGGCTTGCTCAATGTTTTGGCTTTTATCATCCGACACATAAGTGGTTCGATTAAGGAAGCGAGACACGGTGCTGGGAGAAACACCAGCCAGTCTTGCTACATCGTATACTGTTGTTTTTTTTGTTTTAGTGCGCATCTCGATACCCTAATCAAGTGACATTCGGGGAGCTTTAAGCTCCCCATCAGTTTCAACCTGCATACCACTGCTTTCGTTGAAAATCGTGTCATTAAGTTAATACAAGTAGGCGAAGATCATCCCCGGTCTAAAGTAGCGACCAGCCGTGTATTTCAAGCCAGTACTCAGTAGCCATTTGTGCAAGCCAGCCAGCTTTTCTAGCGGGATTTCACCGCTCAACATTTTAACAAAATTATCAGTATCTTTCGTCAATGTTGGGTTGATACGACCGTCAGACAGCACACACTTTTGACATTTAAGTGCACTTAGCCAGTTTTTCGCATCATTTTGCGACACTTTAAATACTTCTATAAGATCTTTCTCATTGACAGACACAGAGCAATTGAATCCCTCTGGCGCTGCAAATGGAATTTTCGAATAGTCATAGAGCGCGGTATACACGGTATCCATCAATGTTTCTGCTTGTTGCGATTTTCCCGCTAAGTTCAACGCCGTCGCCACACTAAACTGAACACCAATCCACACATCTTGAGCCTGGAATGCTTCATGTGGAGAGCCATCGGCTAACGTCATATTCGCAACACCCAACTTGGGGCTATTAATTTCGAAGTTGTGCTTATAAACATAGTCCAATGCGCGTTGGATGTTCTGTTGGGGGAAAATACCGTCCAAGCCGATGAGCTTTAGGTAGCTGTCGGCCAACAAGGCATCGCCAAAGCTGTTGTCGGAATCTGGCACTAGATCTAAGTATTCTTGTGTAAAAGCTTGTGGCGCGGTCTCACTCAGCAAGCGTTTCTTAGAGACTCTTTGAGATACTTTACTGATGTTGATGGAGGTATCCGTTTCATTGAGATAGGCATTGAGTGTGCTCTTGTCAGCAATTGCGTCGCCCGTCAAAGTCAGGCCTAAGGTTTCCAGAGCTTGATAGCCAGAACCGGTTAGATGCTTGGCTTGAACTGGAGTCACGAAGAAGTGGTAGTAACCCTCTTTCTCATCCCACAAGCTTTGCTCAACTGTCGCCAGCGCCTTTTGAGAGCGCGTTAAGTAGCCCGCGGCTAACTCGCTTTCATTCATCAATTTTGCAAGTTCGCTTGCCGCTTGTAGACCTGCTACCCAAAGGCTCGCGCAGTAAATAGAGATGCCGTGAGACGCAAGGTTATCAAAGGTATCGTCTGTGCCTCGGGTTAGTGGTAAATCATCACCTTCAGCGATCAAGTTCGATAAGAAATCGATGCTTTCAGTTACGGCTTGCCAGCACTCTTTAACCACAGAAATATCTTGGGTGTTTTGATAGTGACGGTATACCATCAGAATGTACTTCGGCGCTAAGTCCTTCCATTCTTTCACGTTGTGCCAGCTGTAAGCGTCTGGCTGGATGTCGAATGGACTGCCCAAGTCGTGGATCACCGCACCTCGAATAGCACGCACGCCTTGGTACTTGTCATCAATCAATTCGGCATTCGGCGTCGCTTCATATTCCCAGTATCGGCGCTCGGTAAAGTCTTCCGCCAAAATGGCTTTCGAGAACTCTTTCATCACACAGCCATCAAGCTCAGGCAACAAATATAGCAGTGAGAATGAGCCGTAGAAATACACGTCCAGCGAGTTAAAGAATGGATAGTCGACACACTCTTTCACCAAGAATTTATCTTCTTTATCCCATACCGTTGATTCGGCAAGGAAGGACAATGAGTTCATTGCCATAGTCGCATAACGCAATGCCGATTCGGGCTGCGATATCTTGCTTTGAGCTTGCTTTAGGAAAGCCGTTTGTTGTTCGACGATCTGTTGCTCAATCGCTTCTAATTCTGGCAATACCTCTTCTAACATCGGCAGTGCCGGCTTTGCTTGCGGGTAAAACTGCGTGTAAGCCTTATCTGAATACCAGCCATTAAGCATGACTTTGCTGTGCGCCATTACCTGTGCAAAACGCAGATCAACAGACTCACCCGCTTCCAATTCAACCTGAACCACCACCAATGCGCTCAGAGCTTCACGCCCTGTGTAGATACCAGTTTGGAACTCAGTGTTTGTGCGGCCTGTTTTCAGTGCGAACTCTGTTTGTTGAGTACTCTTAGAGGTGTAAAGCGTTGGCTTCACAGAAATCGAGACCTTGCCAGATTCCGTCAAATGGTTATCCGCTTGAACACCAAATACCACTTCGCCTTCAATATCGCTCTGATAAGGCGATTGGCTAGACAGCTGAACACCCGTAAAGCTGTGACTTTCGCCTTTTAAGTTAACCACTTCATGCTGCTGAGCGATCGGGTTTTGAGACAAGGTACACGCCGAATCTTGAATGCCATCGCGACCTTTTTGATAGGTTGAACCAATCAAGTTTTGTAGCGGTTGAGCAAGCGTAACAACTCGCGTTTGCGCTGAATTATTGGTTAATTCGAAGTGATTCCAGTGCATCGGTAAAGAACAAAGGCGTTTGTTCTCTTTAACGATCGGAGATACTACCTTTCGCTTTATATTAATATCTTCGAAGCTTCTGTATTTATATTCAGCTAATGGATACAAAGCTTGATATTCTATATCCCTGCCATTAACACTATCTATATCATTATTATCACCCGCAGTAAGTGATAATAACTTCGTTGTATCATTTGTTAATAAACCATTAAAGAAATCTAAGGCGACATATAATTGACAAATTGTTGAAGATGAATCTTCTTCAATCAACAATTGAGTCTTATTTGAAAATTCAACGTTCCACTTTGTAAAGTTAGCTTTATTTTCTTGGTAGAAACGACCATTGTTTAATGCTGCTCGAATCAGGTTAATCGCATTTGATATGTTTTTGCTTTCGATCTTCTTGCCATCGAACAAGGCAGGATAAAAGTTCAGGTGAACGCTCAGCTCTTGCTCATCACTGACTTGCAGCGTATCGATGGTCGGCACATTCATCACCGACGCATAAAAATCATTAAAATTAATAACTTGCTCTGAACAATCAACAAATATCCCCGGAATAAAGCTGAAATTTGGTGTTTTCCCGTTTGGCGTCAGTGTAAATGTGTTACCAATTCCGCCCACCGCCATACCTGTATTTTCTGGTGTGGTAGAAATTGGTGTGTACCAAGGTTGAATAAATTCAACTGCATCACCTTTTTTACATAAGTGTTCCGAATTTCCTGAGTAACTCGTATATGGAATTTTATTATTCATTTTAAAACCGCCATTGAATATTTTTTTCTTCTTGTTAATATCTTTTTAAAATGGAGACATCAACATGTTTAAAATTATAAATGAAAAGTTTGGAAATATTGACTCAGTCACATTAATAAACCACCAGCATGGTATAGAACTTCAAATAATCAATGGATTTGGTGCTGTTATTAATAAATACACCGTAAATAACAGTCCATTCTCTTTTATTTGTGGTTATCAGAATTATGATGAACTGATCAACCAACATCCGTTCTTTTCCCGCAGTGCTAAATTATTTCCTTTTCCAAACCGTTTAAACTTAGGTCGTTACAGTTTCGATAACCAAAACCATCAACTCCCAGCTAACTTTCCTTGGTCTGATCACGCCGTACATGGCCTGCTCTACAACCAACCTTTTTCAATCACAAACAGCGTAGCCACTGAAGAATCCGCCAGTGTGACGTTGCAGTATCAAACGTCATCTTTGCATCCTGCTTTCCCGTTTGCGTTCAACCTTGAAGTCACCTTCACTATCGATATCACGGGTAAACTCACTTGCTCAACGACCGTCTCTAATCTTGGTGATTCTGCATTCCCATTCGGTGATGCTTGGCACCCTTATTTCTCACTCGGCACTGAGCTAGCACAATGTGGACTCGCTATGTCGCCTTGCTCTGAGGTCATCCACGAAAACGACCTACCCAATGGTGAAAAACTGGCTTTTGACTGTTTGTCTTTGGGTGATTCACTCACCAATCAAAGCTTAAATCACTGCTTTGAATTTGATTCCAAGACAACCAACCAACTTGCGTTTACACGCTCAGATTCGTCTGCCGCTATTCGCTATCAACAAGATGCAAGCTACCCATTCGTTCAGCTTTACACGCCGACGAGCGAACAAAGTATTGCAATAGAACCAATGACTTGCCCAGCTGATGCATTCAATAACCAGATAGGCTTATTGACGCTTAGCCCGAACCAATCTCAGACCTTTACTTGGCAATGCCAAGCTAGTTATCAACCAAAGTGATGCAACCAAAATAAAGCGACACTAAAGAGAAACCAAAAAGCAATAAAGGGCGCATAAAGCGCCCTTCTCTTTGTTAACCTAAAACCACCTCGATGGTGTGCTCACCAGAGGTAAACACTGGCGCTTTATTACCTGAAATCAGGTCACCATTTACCTTCATTTCTACCACACCTTTGCAGACGTTATTCGGGTTAGTGACATGAATATGGTATGTCGCACCACGGAACTGACGACGGACTTTGAATTCAGGCCATTCTGCCGGAATACATGGGTCCACCAGCAAGCCATCCACTTCAGGGCGAACACCCAGAATCCATTGCGTACCCGCAACGTATGTCCAAGATGAAGTACCTGAAAGCCATGCATTGCGTCCTAAACCGAACTGTTTATGCTCGTCACCCAAGATGTTTTGTGGGTAGCAGTATGGCTCAGACTCAAAGGTATCGATGTCGTCGTTCTTCGAAGCTGGGTTGATTTGACGGTAGTACTCGTAAGCACGCTCACCGTTGCCCATTTTCGCTTCTGCGATCATCACCCAAGGGTTAGAGTGCAGGAAGATACCGCCATTCTCTTTTGCACCTGGTGGGTAAGTTGAAACACCACCTAGCTGCGGATCAAAGCCGTTGTAACCAGGAGTTGAAAGCTTAATGCCATTCGCTGTATTCAGCTTGTTGTAAACCGAATCTAGAGCTTGCGTTGCACGCTCTTGAGTCGCGAAACCAGAGATCACAGGCCAGCTTTGACCGTTAGTGTAGATCTGACCTTGCTCGTTTTTATGAGAACCGATTGGCAAACCTTGCTCATCAAAGTAACGAACAAACCATTCGCCATCCCAACCGCACTCATTCACCGTACTCTGCATCTGTTGGTACTGATCGTTAAACTTAGCCGTCAGTTGCGCTTCGCCACGCAGCTCACACAAGTCCAACATGTCGAGTAGTGCTTTGCCGTACATGTTCGCCACCATCATCGACTCAGCACCCGTTGGCAGGTTTACCGTGTCATTCCAGTCAGCAAAACCTAATAACGGTAGGCCGTGCTCACCAGTATTGGTGTAGGTGAATTCAATCGCGCGGCACAGGTGGTTCCAAACCGTTCCAGTTTCAACTGGGTTGCCCGCTTTGTCTTTTTGATAGAACGGGATCTCTTTATTCAAGAAGTCTGCATTGCCCGTTTCTTTCACATATTGCGTCACCGCGTAGATGATCCACAGGTGATCATCACCGTAGTAATCAGGGCGATCTTCTTCTTCACGTGAGTCACCCGCGTTCGCTTCCATGGTTGATGGGAAGAACTGATGCATCGCAGAACCGTTGGTGTTCTGAACAGACAACAGACGCTCAATGAACTCACGGGCCTCTTCTGGCATGTGAGTAATCACACCCAAGGTATCTTGAGAAGAATCACGGAAACCGATACCACGAGCACCATAGCCAAGCTGATACAGAGACAGGTAACGAGACCAGTTTTTGGTGGTGTGACACTGACGTGGGTTATGTACATTAAGCATTGAATTCATTGCCGGATCTGGCGTTTCAACCTGAACCGCTTGTAGGTAACCATCCCAATGTACAGCCAGTTCAGCGAAAGCAGAATCGACCACTTGATGGTCACGATATTTAGCCAGCAGAGGCAATGCTGCTTCTAGGCTCTGTTCTTGCGCGATTTGTACAATCGTACGTTCGGTCTGCTCTGGAGATAACCAACCTAGACGCAGGTTCAGTGCGCCAATGTTGTCGCCACGCAAACACTCGGTGTTGCCTAATTCATCATTGTTTAGTGCTTCTGGCGCTGCCCATGTACCGTAGCCCAAATTACCTAGGAACGATTGGCGATCACCATCAAAAGACGTCGCAGGGCGATCCGCTGTCATCAGATTTACCGCGTAGTCACGCTTCATGAAAGCATACTGCTCAAGCACGGTATGACCCGACTCTTGCTGATGCGCTTTCAGCGTCATGGTTTGTGGAACCCAGTCCGCATTGAGTAGCTGTTTAAGCGCATCGAAGTGTGTGAATTCATACACAGGTACCACATCAACGTGCAGTGCTTTGTCTGAAATGTTGGTTACTTTGATGTCTTGTAGCAGTACTTGGTCAGCTTTTGGTACAAAGAACGTCGCTTCACAACGCACACCAAATGCTTCTGCAACGATGGTGGTGTATGACAAACCGGTGTGGTTTTCAAACTTATCTAGCGGCTTCAAGGTTGGCGTGTAGAAAGGTGAGAACACCTCTACGTTGCCAGCTTCATCACGCACCTTGAGGTACATGGTCGAGCCTTTAAAATCTGAGTTTGGCAGTTGAGCAATGTATTTGGTGATGCGGTTAAGTGCTGGATCACCTTTGCACAGTAGTACGCCGCCGTTGCTATCGACAATGCCACCAAAATCTAATGTGCCGACATAGTTACACCATTTGATCGGTGTACACGGTGTGGTTGCTACGTATTCTTTGTTTTTATCGTCAAAATATCCGAATTTCATCATCACTATCCCTAGCCCCTCCCAAATCAGGAGGAGCCAAAACAATTTGTCGTAAGTTGGTTGGTATCAGCTCAATGACTGATTTAAATTGGCTAGCTCGCTAGCGAGTTCTCACTCAGAGCATCGAACAAGTGGAAAGCATCCAAATCCAAGTAAAGCGTCAGATCTTTTACATCGACTTCAGCCGCTTGGGTTTCAACCATCAGCGGTTGACCGCCAATTTCTGTTTTCAGAAGAATGCTTGCGCCTAGTAGTTCCTTGTCTTTGATTTTCACAGGGAATGGCAGCACGCGGTCGTGGTCAACTTGCTCGGCACGTAGGTGAATGTCTGTTGGACGAACACCAAAATGCAGCGCTAGGTTCTTAGATGCCAGAGACTTAAAACGCTCAGGCAGTGGGATATGAACATCGCCAATTTCAACGAAGTACTCGCCTTCTTTTTCAATCAGTTTTGCTTCCAACATGTTCATTGACGGGTTACCAATGAATTGCGCGACAAACTTGTTTGCAGGACGCTGGAACACCTCGGTTGGTGTACCAACTTGAGCAACATAACCGTCTTTCAGGATCACGATGCGATCCGCCAGTGTCATCGCTTCGATCTGATCGTGGGTTACGTAGATCGTAGTGGTTTTAAGCTCGCGGTGTAGGTGTTTGATCTCTTCGCGCATCACGCCACGAAGTTTTGCATCTAGGTTAGATAACGGCTCATCAAACAAGAACACTTTCGGAGTACGAACCATCGCACGGCCCATTGCTACACGCTGACGCTGACCACCAGAAAGCTCTTTTGGCTTACGGTTCAGTAGCGGGTCAAGCTCTAGCATTTTCGCTGCTTTTAGCACTTCTACGTCGATTTCTGCTTTTGGCATGCCCTTCAGTTTTAGCGCAAAGGCGATGTTCTCGTACACCGTCATGTGCGGGTACAGTGCGTAGCTTTGGAATACCATCGCCAGGTCACGGTCTTTCGCGTCGACTTTATTCATCAACTTGCCGCCAACGACGATGTCACCAGAACTGATACTTTCAAGGCCAGCAAGCATGCGTAGCGTTGTCGATTTACCACAGCCAGATGGGCCAAGGAAAACCACGAACTCACCGTCTTCAACCGTAAAATCAAACTCTTTGACGACTTCAACATCACCGAATGATTTTTTGATGTTCTTAAATTCTACTTTAGCCATTATCTGTTCTCCTCAGCGCGCTCTAGCAGCATATTTCGGTACGCAATTGCGCTCTGTTTCAATGTTCTTTCTTGGGTGGTGTAGTCAACATGGACAATGCCAAAACGCTGGCAGTAACCGAATGCCCACTCAAAGTTATCCATCAAGCTCCAAGCGAAGTAACCGTCGACTTTCACACCCGCTTCAACCGCGTTGTGAACCGCTTCGATGTGACCTTGGAAATAACGAACGCGTTGCTCGTCCATCACTTGTCCGTTAACGCACTCGTCGTTGCCTGCAGCACCATTCTCTGTAATGTAGATAGGTGGCATGTTTTCATAACGAGCATCCAGTCTTACCAATAAATCAGTTAAACCTTGTGGGTTAATTTCCCAGCCAATGTAAGTGTGTTCAGCTTCAGTTTGTTTCACCGATTCAATATCGCCGTTCTCATTGAACCGAGCGACATTGCGTGTGTAGTAGTTGATACCGATGTAATCAACCGGTGCGCTGATGATGTCTAAGTCACCTTCAAGGATCATCGGCATGTTCATCGCTTGACGTTCAACCACTAACTGTGGGTATTCACCCTTCAATACTGGGTCGATGAACCAGTGGTAGTTTTCCGCTTCGCAGTAGTCTGCTGCCGCTTGGTCTTGTGGTGTCAGCGGGTAAGCAGGAGTCGCGTTGAATACCACACCATGCTTAGCATGAGGGGCATTGTTACGAAGGATCGGCATAGCCAAACCATGTGCCAGCATTAGGTGGTGAGATGCTAGGTAGCCCTCTTTCTCACCTTTGATACCTGGCGCGTGTTCGCCCCAGCGGTAGCCTAGAAATGCAGACACAAACGGTTCATTAAGCGTGGTGTACACATCGATGTTGTCACCAAAGTATTTACTCACCACTTCTGCGTATTCTGCGAATTTGTAAGACGTTTCGCGGTTTAACCAGCCGCCTTTATCTTCAAGGTATTGCGGAAGATCCCAGTGATAAAGTGTCACATACACCTTCATGCCACGAGCATGACACTCATCGATGATCTGACCGTAAAACTCTAGACCTTGCTGGTTCACGACACCGTCTTGTGGCAGGATGCGCGGCCATGCAATAGAGAGACGGTAAGCATCAACGCCTAAGCCTTGAATCATCTCGATATCTTGTTGCCATAAGTGGTAGTGGTCACACGCCACATCACCATTATCGCCGTTATCGACCTTGCCCGGTGTCTTACAGAAAGTGTCCCAGATAGACGGTGTACGACCGCCTTCTTCAACGCCGCCTTCAATTTGGTATGAAGATGTCGCGACACCGAATACAAATTCCTTACTGCGTAACTTTGAATCACTTGGAAGTTGATATTTATTCATTGTTATAACCCTTAAACCTAACCTTTGACTGCGCCGGACGTTAAACCACTGATCATCTGTTTCGATGCGAACAAGTAAGTAATCACGAGCGGTAAAATAGAAATTGTGGTGCCTAGCATTACCGCGCCCCATGGCGTATTCGGAATACCTTGAACACTTCGAAGTGCTTGCGTAATAACATAGTTATCTGGGTTGTTTAGCACCACGAGAGGCTGCATAAACATGTTCCAGAAGAAAACGAATTGAACAATCGCAAGCGTTGCCAATGCTGGTTTCATCAGTGGAAGTACCACGCTCCAGTACGTTCTGAACTCACCTGCACCATCCAATTTCGCTGCTTCAAGTAGCTCTTTTGGAATCGATGCAATCACGTGCTGACGCATCAAGAAGATACCAAATGGTGTGGTGGTGAACGGTAGCCATACCGCCATGTGGTTATCCAACAAGCCTAAGAATTTCACGATCATGAAGTAAGGGATCAAGCTAAGCACAGGCGGAATCGCCATTGAGCCAACCAGCATGCCGAACAACACGTTCTTACCGCGGAACTTAAACACAGCAAACGCGTAGCCACCCATGCTACAAAACAGCAGCGAGATAGTGGTGCCTAAGAAAGCCACGTAAATCGAGTTAAACATCGCTTTCCAAAACGGCATGATTTCAAGCAATTTGGCGTAGTTAATCGCCAGGCTATCGCCAATCGCAAAGCTAATGCCCGTACCGAAAATCTCAGAACGGTCACGCGTTGATAGCAGTGCCGACCATACAAATGGAAAGACTGTAATTAGCGCTGAAACAACCAGTAAGATACCTAGCATGACCATCAAGATCTTAGTCAGAATGAACATGCTGCGTTCACTTGGTATCAGTCCACTTAGTGGTGAGGTATTTGTCTTAATTGATGTCGACATCTTAATGTTCCCCTAAGCCTTTCTTACCGAAGAGTAAAAATTGAACCAATGTACAAGTCGCGATGAGAGCAAACAGTAACCACGAGATAGCAGATGCTGTACCCATTTCTAGCCATTCCCAACCGACTTTGTAGAGGTACATCGAGATAGTTAAACCAGATTGGCCAGTACCACCTGTACCACGTGTTAGGACGAACGGTTCTTCAAACATTTGCAGGTTACCGATGATGGTCATCGTGATAGCAAAGAAGATGAATGGACGAATCATTGGTAGTGAAATGTTCCAGAAGCGGCGGAAGGCATTGGCACCATCCATACGTGCAGCTTCTAAGATGTCTTTAGGAATCGTCATTAAACCCGTGGTGTAAAGGACGATGTTAAAACCGGTGTATTTCCAGAAAACCATGATTGCGATAGACGGCTTCACCATAGTGGCATCGTCTAACCAACGGATTGGTTGGAAATCGTTAACCCAAGCAAATGCCCAACCAAACAGCGTGCTATCGGCCAGAGCCATTAGCGTTTGGTTAATAATTCCTGAGTTAGGAGAGTACATATTGAAGAAAATCAGTGACGCTGCGACCGTTGATGTAATGAACGGTAGAAAGTACGCCGATGTTAGCCAGTGACGCATACGGTCACCCATTGAAACCAACATGTAAGCCACTGGAATAGCGACTAAGTGCTGAGCCACGCCTGAAGTGATCGCTAGCCAAAGCGTGTTCTTCAATGAACGCCATAGCCATGGGTCCGTTAAAGCAATGTGATAGTTTTCAAAACCAACGAACTCCATCGCATCCATGCCTCTTACCGGGTTCCACTCGTGGAACGACAGGTAAACAGAGAACAACAGCGGGAAGATCCCAAATACAGAAAAAATGATCAGAAACGGCAGAAGAAATCCATACGGTGTAAGCGCTTTCAAATTTAGACGAGAAAAAAGGCTTTTGTCCGCAGGTTCTATCGTTGTGCTCGCTGTATGATTCATAGTAACGACCTCTTAAAAAGGAAGCGCGTTATCCACGCTTCCTCACTTACTTAAAATAAAAACAAATTAAAGATTACGCGTGCGACGCTTGATTAGACGCTCAGCCTCTTTAAGCGCTGTCTTGATGTCTTTGCCTTCATCAAGTACTTCCATCAAAGCGTTCTCTAAGATAATAGAACGTGCAACGTGGTCGCCTTGTGCTGGAGAGACGGGTTTGATGTTCTGTGCCACTTCAGCAAACAGTAGACGGGCTTTTTGTCCGCCTAGGAATTCCATCTCTTCTTGGAAAAGCTCATCGTCATACGTGGTGATGTTCGCTGGGAAAGCAGCAATCGTTTCGAAGTGTTTAAGCTGTACTTCACGATCCGTCGTCATGTATTCAATAAGCGCCCAAGCTTCATCTGGGTTTTCTGATTGAGTTGGGATAGATAGGAATGAACCGCCCCAGCTGCCGTAGATACCATCAGGTAGGTTTTCTACTGCCCACTTACCTTTAGTTTCAGGAGCAATCCAGTTGTTTAGGTGACCAAGAAGCCAAGCGCCAGAAAGTTGAGTTGCAAATGTGCCGTTGCGGAAACCTTCGTACCATTCGTTAGACCAAGCCAGAATGCGGCCGTCTAAGCCTTTGTCGCGAATCTCTTTTGCGACTTCAAAAGCGTGAACAAAACGCTCTGATGTCACGACTGGGTTGCCATCTTTATCGAAGTACAGACCTTCACCTTCAGGAACCGTCGTGAAGATAATCGCTTGTGCTACGTCGGCTGCCGAAGCGATAAGTTGTACGTTTTGCGCTTTCAATTTTTCACCAGCAGCGATGTATGAGTCCCAATCTTTGATTGCGTCTTCTACATTAATGCCTGCTTTTTCGAACACGTCAGTACGGTAGTACATAACGCCAGGACCAAGGTCGACAGGGATGCCGTACATATCGCCATCAGCGCCTTTGCCCTGTGCCCATGCGTAAGGTGCGAATCGTTCTTCGTACTTATCTGCACCGTAGTTTTCAGACAAGTTAACTAGGCCGCCAGAACCCACGAATGGGCCAATTTTCTCAACGTCCACAACAATCACATCACCCGCACCAGAACCTGTTGCAAGGTTCGTTGTCAGTTTCGTGTGGTGGTCACCGTGGTTGTTCATAAGGTAATCAACTTTGATACCCGTTTCCTTTTCGAAATCAGGCAGTAATACCTTTAGGCTGCTATCGAAATCAGGGAAACCGTCGAAACGAATTTCTTTGTCTGCTGCATTTGCAGCTGTTGTACCTAATCCTAAAGCAACCGCGCATGAAAGCGCTAAGGTCTTAAATTTCATGTTCTATCCTTAATATTTTTATAGGGTAACTGGTAAATCCGAAACCGAGTTTCTAGTGACCAACGTCGGCAGCAATTTAAAGTTCACGTCATGTTTTATTTTCTTTAGCTTTTGCAGAGTGAGCTGCACCGCTTCAATGCTCATCTCTTCAATTGGGAAATTAATAGTGGTCAAACTAGGGGTCAGATAGCGCGCGAAGATGGTGTTATCGAAGCCCACCAGTGATACATCTTTCGGAACTGACAGCCCCTCTTGATGCAGCACCTCAAAGGCGCCAAATGCCATGTGATCATTCGAAGCAAATACTGCTGTGAAATGACACTTACGATTCATCAGCTTCTTCATTGCACTGATGCCCGTCTCTTCAGTAAAGCCCGCTTCCGAGACTAAGGCTTCATCGTATGGCACACCCGCTTCTTCCAAGGCCTTTCGATACCCCTGCAAACGCCCCCTAGCGTCTGCTTTATCTAAAGGCCCGGTAATACACGCGATATCTGTATGTCCCTTTTGCAAAAGATATTGAGTAGCGAGTAGCCCCCCGACTTCGTTATCAATATCAATGCAACTCATCGCCATTTCTGGGATGAAGCGGTTAATCAAAACCACAGGGGTCCCCTGTTCTTCCAATTCAATTAAATAATCATCACTGAGCAGTTGAGTATGAAGAATCAAAGCATCAACACGACGCCCCAGCAGAAACTCCACCGACTCGCGCTGCCCTTGTTCGGTGTTCGAACCCGCTGTAACGACAGCGTGGTAACCAAAGCGGCGTAGGTTTTCTTCTATGCAATGCAAAATGCCTGAATAGAAAGAACCGCCAAGTTCTGGAACAACAACGCCAACACTACCGGTACGACTTGACGCCAAAGCTTGAGCGATAGAGTTCGGGCGATAACCCAATTCTTTGATCGCTTTTTCAACCTTTAGCTTCTTGTCATGACTGACTCTGCTAGTGCCATTAATAACTCTAGACACTGTCGCCTGAGACACACCTGCATGTTCTGATACGTGTTTAATTGTCGCCACTCGAACCTCGATACTTCATTAGCTTGTAACCGCTTACAAAACGATTATTAAAGAAAGGCGTCTTGGTTGAAGTGAGTGTCATCACACTAAAGTTGGAGGTAAAAAGGCCAGTTGTGGAAATCATGAAAGCGCTTACAGATTAACTTCACGCCATGAAACTATTTCATGAGATTATTGTTCATATTATCAAGATGACGTTCGATTACTTGCTCGTCAGATCAAACAAGTACACCAAAATCCATTTTTTTGAAGCGTCATTTGTTGATGAATCCGCAGCTGAAGGCAATATACACGGGGAAAGTGGCCTTGTTATTTCAATGGCCTTTCGAAATTGTATAAGAACATTTCATCTCATGAACACTCACATTAATGCTCCGCTGACCCGACACAAAAATGCCCAGCAAAAAGCTGGGCATGGAATCATTAAGACTCAGATAGATGTCTAATCCTTATTTTCAGATGGCTTCGGTAACTTAAACTCTTGAGTCAGTGAGAATTGCTGTTGCGACATGATTTCTAATTGCTGACCGTGGGAAAAGAGTACCTGTGAACGCTGGGAGTTTTCTTCTGCCAATTCATGTATCTGGCTGATACTTTGCGTCACTTGGGACGCGACAACTTGATGCTCTGTGGTCGCCGTTGCGATCTGATGGCTTCTTTGTTCGACTTCATTGAGCAAACCATACACGGTCGATATGGATTGATTCACTTCACCCGTTTGCTCAACACATTGCGCCATATCTGCAACGCACTGATTGATTTGTTCAACAGCCAATTTAGAACTGTTTTGAAGCCGTTCAATCTTGTTGTGTATCTCTTGCGTTGATGCATTGGTTTTTGCGGCTAACACTCTCACTTCGTCGGCGACCACAGAGAACCCTCGACCTTGCTCGCCAGCACGAGCGGCTTCAATGGCTGCGTTCAATGCCAACAAGTTAGTTTGTTCTGAAATACCGGAGATCACATCAAGAATAGAACCAATGCTGGCACTCTCTTTCTCAAGTTTGTCGATTGTGCTTGTTGATTCTGCCAACTTACTTTCCAAAACGCCCATTAGGTCAACATTCTTACCCATGGTTTGTTGCCCTGCGCTTGAGCTGGTGACAGCCGATGTCACCAGTGTCAGTGTTTGGTTGGCCGCTTGAGTTATTTCAGTCACGGAACATTCGATCTGTTCCATCGCCGTTGCCACCATTACGGTTTGATTGGTTTGGTCTAACATCGCCTCACGCAATGAACCGCTGGTACTTTGATTATCTAGAGACGCTTCCTTTAAATGCAGAGATGATTGGCGCATGTTTTCAATCACGTGTGTTAAGTGGCTGATCACCAAATTGACCTTGTCGCTCACTAAACCGAATTCATTATTGGCTTGATATTGAACCTGAGAACTCAGGTCTTTGTTGGCGACTTGGTCTAACGCACCTTGTACCAATTTACTTGGCTTACGGATGCCTTTTGCGATGTTAACGCCTATCAAAAGCGCAATCAGAACCGATGCAGTCGAAATAATTACCTGCATCAAAAGCGCTTGATTGGATGATTCCATCGACTCTTGATACAGGTTTGTTGCGGTGTGTTCGGCGTACGTAGAAAGTTCGTCGAAGTACCCTAGCTGCACATCAATCGCCTGTTCAATCTCAACTCTCTGTTCGGTTATCGACTCATGCAACTTAACGGTTTCCATGTGCGTCGACACTGAGCCTTGCGCTGAAAAGGCATGGGAAGCGAGCAGTGACAAAGACTGCTTGCTCCGTCGCACTAAAGCCGGATCCTGCGCCTCCAAATTGGCAACAGCCTCTTCAAATCGCTCGTGACGACTTTGTAGGCGACGCTCTACTCCACGAACCTCCGATGACGTTTGCAGTGAAAAAGCCTCATTGGCTTCTGCCGCAATCAAGCTCAATTGAACCAGTAATGCTTCTACTGCTTTTTGCGTTGCATCTGAGCTCGCGTTCGCCAGTTGATTCACCAAGGTATTGTTGAGTTGGCCCACTACCGATTGAAATTGTGCCTGCTCTATCGAACCGAGGTCTTTCGTATCCAAATAAGAAACGTATAAGTTTAAGGTCTGGTCTATCTTATCGATGGTGGCAACGCCCGTTTCATCAATATTCTGGAGTATGGATTCAAGAGACGACCCTGCCGTGCTCTTGCCTTCAAACCAATTCAATTGCTCCTGATAATGCTCGATGTTATTCACAACGACTTGTTTGAGTGGCTCTAGCTCATCAACATAATCCGCTGATAAATAAGGAATGGAGCTTCGGTTAATATCCAAAAAACGGATGGTAAGCGTGGAGGATTGGAGTATTAAAGGGGTGGCTTGTTGAGTGATGGTTTCGATGTGTGAGGTTATGTTCTTATTGCTGCTAATACTCAACCATGCGCTACCCAGCATGATCACGATCAGCGTGAAGAAACCTAAATAAACTCGAGACACAATGGAAGAAAGTCTCATCGTTATTCCTTGATCTAGTGGCGAAAAAAAGGGCACATAAAATGTGCCCAAGAATGGAGTTATTTAACGTGCCCTAATCAATCTGCCTTTAGGGCTAAAATGGACAGTATGTACTTACTATTTGTAACGTATGGCTATTTCAACATGAACGCTTTGAAAATATGCCTAATTCAAAGCGTTGCTCTTTCTATCTGTTGATTACCACCAAGCTTCAAACATTGCGCCGAACGACAATGTATCAACATTGGTTGTCTTCACTGTGTTGCCTTTAGTTTCTACATCACCCACGGTTGTGTAGAAGCGAAGCATTGGACGGCTCCAAGGTAAGCCACCTAGAGAAACGTTTTGAGACAAGGTTACTTTCCACGCGTTCTCTTCACCGTCGTCATCGTAATCAACCATGCCGTAGCCCGCTTCTAACCAAGTAGAATGAACGTCATCCCATTGGTACTGTGGACGAACGATACCCGCATACTCAGTGTTATCGCGAGCTAAGTCTGCACCAGAGTTGTCTTTGTACGACACTAGGTAATCAATGATGAATTTATCCGATGCTGCGTAGTTACCTTCTAAACTTGCGTAGAAAGTTTGGTAGTCACCTTTAAGTTCAAATACCGATGAATCTGCACCGTCACCGTACTTCATAACTAACTTGTTAGACTCGCCTAGTCCTAAAGTAGCACCTACTAGGTATGCCGTTTCATCACTGACTTTTTGACCCGGTGTTACCACTGGTTCCATTTTGTCTGTAAGAGGGTTATATACATACTCAGTCGTAGTAGAAGTATCAGCTTCATCAGAAGCAAAGCCGTAGTTTGCGTAAAGATCTAGGTTACCGATACCAGCGTTGATACTGTGTAGTTTCGCAGTCACCGCGTATCGGCCGTTGTCATTCACTAGGCCGCCTTTCACTTGGCCTACAAAGCCCATATCTAGCTTCGCGCCGCCGAAATCTAAGTTGTTAAAACCAGCGCCTTGACCATCGTGTGTCATCCAGAAGTAATCGTTCAAACCTTGTTGCGGACGTTGATGGAAGTCGCGACCAGCCCACATGTAAAGTTCTGGTTGGCTTTCAAATACATTGGTTACACCAGCGTACATTTTTTTCATGCTCAAGCCGCCGTCGTCAGCCCAAGCGTCAGCTTCCCAGTGGTCAGCCATGAATACGATGTCCCAGATAGCGCCATTGTCAGCTTCGAAAAGTTTAGCTAGCTGAACCTCACCACCATTAGCTTCGTTACCTAAACGACCGACAGAACGACCTGTTGTACCGATGTCTACGTAACGTTCATCACCGCTTTTGTAGTGAGCGCCGTAACGAGCGTAACCAGAGAAGACAATGCCATCTGGTACATTCGTTTCTGAAGTTAGAACCGCTTGTTGTTGGTCATCAGTGTACTTGATGTCTCCAACCTGAGATTCCAACTCTTGGATTCGTTGTTCTAGAGCAGCAAGATCCGTCTCTGCAGCAAAAGAAGAGAGTGAAGCAAGCGAAGCCGCCACTGCGACCGTTATTGGCAAAAGCTTAAATTTTTGCATTGTAATTCCCTATTATTTTTTTGAGTTTTCATCGAACAGGGAAATATTAAGCAATGAAAGAGTTGAAAAGTTGGTCGCTGTTCACACTGATAAATCAGCTTAAATGTCATGAAACTTTTAGAAAATTCACGGGGAAAACTACTACATTTAGATCAATAAGTTATGAACAAACATGCGTGATATTTCAGCTTGAAATCGCTTTCATTTCATCAGTAATGGTGGCGGCTATCACGGAAAAGGGTGTAGAAAAACAAAGAGAATTGGATGTGAATTTGATTGATTTTCATATATATGAAAAGCCTCAAAATCTAAGGCAGATTTTGAGGCTTTTCGGACTGAGTCAAATACCCAGTTATCTAAAATTAAGTATTTTTTAGATTGAATCTAGGGACTCTATTCCCATATTGAACAGGGTAAATGCGTAGATATCAGCAGTGAGATCGATCGCTTTACTCAGCGGCATTCCAGCACCATGGCCCGCATTAACATCGATACGAATCATCACGGGCGCACCGCCTTCATGCTTATCTTGCAGCTCTGAGATGAACTTATAAGAGTGAGCCGGTACCACACGGTCATCGTGATCCGCGGTGGTAACCAATGTTGCTGGATAGTCCGTGCCGCGCACCACATTATGAACCGGAGAATAACCAAGCAGGTATTCGAACATCTCTTTATTTTGCGCTGATGTACCGTAGTCGTACGCCCAACCTTCGCCAGACGTGAATGTGTGGTAACGCAACATGTCCAGCACACCAACCGCAGGCAGGGCCACTTGGAACAGCTCTGGCCTTTGTGTCATACAAGCGCCTACCAGCAAGCCTCCGTTAGAACCGCCGCGAATCGCCAACTTATCGCTACTGGTGTAGTTTTCTTCCATTAAGAACTCGGCAGCAGCAATGAAGTCGTCAAAGACATTCTGCTTTTTCTGCTGAGTTCCGGCTTTGTGCCACGCCTTACCATACTCACCACCGCCACGCAGGTTTGGCACCGCATATACGCCACCCAGTTCTAGCCAACTGCCCACCGTGCCCGAGAAAGAAGGCGTTAGGCTAACGTTAAAGCCACCATAGGCGTACAACATGGTTGGATTATTGCCATCTAACACTAATCCCTTCTTATAAGAGATAAGCATCGGAACCTTGGTGCCATCCTTCGAGGTATAGAAGACTTGTTTAGACTCAAACTGATCCGACTCAAACGGAGACTCAGAGCGTTGGTAGATTTCAGAGCTTCCAGATTCAACATCAAAAGAGAAAATCGTTGGCGGCGTAACATAGTTGGTAAAGGTGTAATAAAGCTGAGATTGCTCTTTTTTACCACCCAAGCCACTGGCCGTTCCGAGACCTGGTAAGTGGATTTCACGAACCAGATTGCCTTGGTAATCCAACTGCTCAATCTTAGACACCACATCCACCATGTAGTGGGCAAATAAGTAGCCACCGCCCGTACTGATATCCAATGGCTGTGGCTTTTCAGGGATGATTTCGAGCCATTTCCCATCGCGAGTATCAAAGCTCACCACCTTGCCATTAGGCGCATCAAGATTCGTATATAGAATGAAGGTATCATCTTGGTTATCGATGAGATAAGTATCGCTATCCACATGATCAATCAGCGTATTCAGCTGTTGTTCTGGTGAGTTTAAATCGATATAGAACAGTCTGTTACCCGATGTCGACTCTCGCCCTAGAATGATCAAGTAACGGTCATCTTCGGTGGTATAGCCTGATACATATCGGTGCTGCTCAGCGTTGTTCTCACCAAAAATCACTTTGTCGCTAGCTTGCTCTGCACCCAACTCATGGAAGTAAAGTTTGTGCTGTTCGGTACGTGCTGAAAGCTGGCTGCCGTCGGGCTTGTCGTAGCTAGAGTAATAAAAGCCGCGATTACCCAACCAAGAAATACCGGTAAATTTAGCGTCTGTGATTTCGGCTTCAAGCTGCTGCTTAGTCTCAGTATCAATCACAAAGATCTTACGCCAGTCGCTACCACCCTCTGAAATACTGTATGCCACTAGGCTGTAATCTTTCGAAAACGACACCGAGCCCAGTGATGTGGTCCCATCTTCCGAGAAGGTATTCGGGTCTAGGAACACTTCAATCGACTGACCTTCTTTCTGACGATAAAGAATACTGTGATTCTGCAGTCCATCATTCTTATAGAAATAGGTGTAATCACCTCGCACAAACGGCTGTGAGCTCTTTTTGTAGTCTTGCGCTTTCGCTAATCGCTCTCGCAGTTCTGCGCGATACGGGATTTGAGCAAGGTAATCGAATGTGACTTCATTTTGACTCGCCACCCATTGCGCGGTTTCGTCACTTCTGTCGTCTTCTAACCAGCGATATGGGTCTTCGATTATCTGACCAAAATAGTCATCGCTGACGATCTGTTTATTGGTGATTGGATATTGATACTCTTTTAAATAGCTCATCGTGATCCTTATTAAAAATAATGTGAAATCGTCAGATAACGCGTTCTGATGTGTTCAATCAATAACTTAATCTTGTTCGGTGGCTGACGCGTAAAGGGGTACACCGCATAAATACCCAGCTTTTTACCGACTAAGTCAGGGAAGATATCCACCAGCTGGCCGTTGCGAATATCGTGATACACCAGACAACGTGGCACGTACGCCACACCATGACCGCCCAAAGCGGCTTTTCTTAATGCCGTCGCATTATCGGTAGAGAAAGAGCCAGAGACGCGCACGATGTATTTGTCGTTGTCGGTGCAGCCATCCTTACTGTGTAAGAACTGCCACTCACTGGCGCCTGTCGTTTGATAAGCGTATTGCAAGCAATTGTGCTCGACCAAATCCTTGGGCTGCATCGGCTTACCGTTCTTAGCGATATAAGACGGCGAGGCACACACCACCCATTGTGAATCCAATATATGACGGGCAATAAGGCTTGAGTCTTCCAAGTAACCAGTTCGAATGACCAAGTCCAAACCATCCTCAACCAAATCAACAAATCGATTGTTAAGAGACATATCGACCGTTAAACCTGGGTGCATATTACAAAACTCGGCAACAGCGTCTGCGAGAATCAAATCTCCGGAGATAGTAGGCACTGACATTTTGATATGACCACTAACATTTTCACCAAAGCCTGAAACTGCGTCCATAGCCTCTTGAGCCGCCTGCTTCACATTTTTGGCTCCGTGTAACATTGCCTTACCCGCCTCGGTCAGGGTCAATTTACGCGTGGTTCGATATAATAGCTGCACGCCAATCTCTTCTTCCAAACGCGCAATTCTCTTACTAACTACCGAATTTGTAAGGTTATTTTGTTCTGCCACCTTACTAAAACTACCCAGCTCTACTACCTGTGAAAACAGGATCAAATCGTCTGCTCGCATTTGATTATGCCAATTTTGGAATTAATTATTTTCATTATTTCCCTATATCAATAAAAAATAAAGGGGTAAATTCACGCCAAATTAACAAAACAATTACAAAAACAGCTTTTGCAATCACATCGGTTACAAATAAAGCGACTCTAATTACAACAATTGAATCCATGAGATTCAGATTACACCTACAAAACTAATGACGTGTTATTCACTTCAAACATGAACGTTTGAAAACAAGTACGAGGAAGTACCCATGAGTGAAACTCTACTAGCTTTATTGGCCTTTTCGCCAATAGTTGTTGCAGCGATTCTGCTGGTTGGCCTTAACTGGCCTGCAAAAAAAGCGATGCCCGTGGCATTTGCATTAACCGTTGCTATCGCCCTATTCGCATGGGATATGTCTAGCACTCGCGTGCTGGCTTCAGTATTCCAAGGCTTCGGCATTACCGTGTCGGTTCTCTGGATTGTGTTTGGCGCCATCTTCTTATTAAACACTTTGAAACACACCGGAGCTATCACCACCATCCGCAACGGATTTACTGACATATCAGCAGACCGTCGTGTACAAGCGATCATCATTGCTTGGTGTTTTGGTTCATTCATTGAAGGGGCGTCTGGCTTCGGCACACCCGCTGCAATCGCCGCTCCATTGTTGGTTGCCATTGGCTTCCCAGCGTTAGCTGCGGTACTGATGGGCATGATGATTCAATCTACGCCGGTATCGTTCGGCGCGGTGGGTACACCTATCATTGTTGGCGTAAACAAAGGTTTGGATACGCACAACATCGGTGAAAGCCTGATTGCCAATGGTTCAACATGGGATGCTTACCTACAACAGATCACATCAAGTGTTGCAATCATCCACGCCTGCGTTGGTGTGATGATTCCTGTATTGATGGCGATGATGCTGACTCGCTTCTTCGGTAAGAACAAAAGCTGGACTGAAGGTCTTGATATCCTGCCATTCGCACTGTTCGCAGGTGCCGCTTTCACCATTCCTTACGCACTAACGGGTGTTTTCCTCGGTGCTGAGTTCCCATCACTGATTGGTGGTTTAGTTGGCCTTGCTATTGTTGTAACAGCAGCAAAACGTGGCTTCCTAGTACCTAAATCAAAATGGGATTTTGAGAGCGAAGACAAGTGGCCAGCAGAATGGCTAGGTTCTTTGAAGATCGATCTTGATGACACTCATTCAAACAGTAAGCAAGGTCATAAGAAAATGAGCATGGCGATGGCATGGGCACCTTACGTGCTGCTCGCTGTCACTCTAGTTGCTAGCCGTGTGAGCCCTGAGTTCAAAGGCCTGCTTAAGAGCGTTAGCCTTTCTTTCAGCAACATCCTTGGCGAGACAGGCGTAAGCACAGCGATTCAACCTCTGTATCTACCAGGTGGTATCTTGGTCTTCGTCGCACTGGTTGCTGTTCTAATGCAATCACGCAGCGCAACACCACTGGCTAAAGCTTTTGGTGAGTCGAGCAAAACTCTAATAGGCGCTGGCTTTGTGTTGGTGTTCACCATCCCAATGGTTCGTATCTTCATTAACTCTGGCGTGAACGGCGCTGATTTAGCAAGTATGCCAGTAACCACGGCCAATTTTGCAGCTGACCTAGTCGGCAGCGCATTCCCAGCGTTAAGTGCCACGGTTGGTGCGTTAGGTGCCTTCATTGCAGGTTCGAACACCGTTTCAAACATGATGTTCAGCCAGTTCCAATTCGAAGTAGCACAAACTCTGTCTATCTCTAGTGCAGTAGTTGTTGCTCTGCAAGCCGTTGGTGCTGCAGCAGGTAACATGATTGCGATTCACAACGTGGTAGCCGCATCGGCGACCGTAGGCTTGTTAGGACGCGAAGGCGCAACACTACGTAAGACTATCATCCCAACGTTCTACTACTTGGTGATGACAGGAATCATCGGCCTAGTGGTTATCTACGGTTTCAAAATGACAGACGCACTTATGTAAACCATAAGTCGTTACAAAAGCACTTGGCGTTAATACTCAATTCCCCGACTGCAACACCGTCTAATAAGACAGTTGATGAGTTTCGGAATGGATACTAAAACACATCAACACCCTCGGGTATTAACGCCATTTTATTGCTTCACTGGTTATTTGCTTCATAGATTAACTGCTTCAAAGATTACTTGTTTCACCGTTTAAGAAAGAACCAACGCTTACTTTTTCAAGAATTAAAGCAGCCCAAGCCAAGCTCTCATATAAGGGTAACATCCCAAGAATTTAGGACTGAAATTATGATCATATCCGCATCGACTGATTACCGCGCCGCAGCAAAAGCGAAATTACCACCGTTTCTTTTCCACTATATTGACGGCGGTTCTTACGGAGAACATACCTTACGCCGCAACACGGCCGATCTTGCAGAGATCGCGCTCAAGCAGCGTGTCCTCAATGACATGTCAGACCTGAATTTGGAAACTGAGCTGTTTGGCGAAAAACTGGCGATGCCGATTGCCTTAGCACCCGTTGGTCTAACAGGCATGTACGCACGACGTGGTGAAGTGCAAGCTGCAAAAGCCGCAGACAATAAAGGCATCCCTTTTACGATGTCGACCGTGTCGGTATGCCCGATCGAAGAAGTCGCACCTAAGATTGAGCGACCAATGTGGTTCCAACTTTACGTGCTAAAAGATCGTGGCTTCATGAAGAACGTATTGGAACGTGCCAAAGCGGCAGGCGTGACAACACTGGTCTTCACGGTGGATATGCCTGTACCTGGCGCTCGTTACCGTGACATGCACTCAGGAATGAGCGGTCCAAATGCAGCAATTCGTCGTGTATTTCAATCTATGCGTCATCCTAGTTGGGCTGTTGATGTTGGCCTACTAGGCAAGCCACACGATCTTGGCAATATCTCTACTTACCGCGGTTCTCCAACCAAACTGGAAGACTACATCGGTTGGTTGGGTGACAACTTCGACCCGTCGATTTCATGGAAAGACCTAGAGTGGATCCGTGACTTCTGGGACGGCCCGATGGTCATCAAAGGCATTCTAGATGAAGAAGATGCAAAAGACGCCGTGAGATTTGGCGCAGACGGTATCGTAGTTTCAAACCACGGTGGTCGTCAGCTTGATGGTGTTCTATCAAGTGCTAAAGCACTGCCTGCGATTGCAGATGCGGTAAAAGGCGACACCAAGATTCTGGTCGACTCTGGCATTCGTACTGGCTTAGATGTAGTTCGCATGATGGCGATGGGCGCTGACTGCACCTTACTTGGTCGCTCTTTCGTTTACGCGTTAGCAGCGCAAGGACAAGCAGGTGTTGAGAACCTACTCGACCTTTACGACAAAGAGATGCGCGTTGCGATGACTCTAACTGGCGCCAAGACAATCAAAGACTTAACTCGTGATTCTCTGGTGGGGCTAGATTAAACCGCCACGACTCAGGTTCGGATTCAGGTCAGGATTCGGACTAATGCTTTGGTCTACTTAGACTGAAGTTCAATCGGTGTCACAGCAATTACACTGCCGTTGTGACACCGTTTAAGCACTGGAAAATAATATAAAAAGCTAGGGCGTGTTGATCTTTCGAGCTGATTTTTGCAGCGAGTTGCTGGGTATTTATACAAGGCAGAGGCGTCGATGTGTAGCTAGCCTACATGAGAAGCCGATAACGCAGTAGAAATGGCCAGCAAACGCTGCCCGAAGGGTTCAGCTAAAAGCGTTTTACTCTTTGTTGAGGGGGATTTGCTTAGAGTGACTAGGCTACTTCCCCCTCGCCGCGATTAAAACGCTTTTATCTTGAACAAAATTTAACCACGAAAGGTCAACACGCCCTGAACAGTGCCAAATAAGAAGCACAAGGAAGCAAAGATGGAGACAACCACATCCCATGAGCGAGTAATAGACACACAAGCTTATCAGCAGCTTGAAGCGATACTGGCTCAAAAAATAGAAACAGAACGCATTGTCACTCAAGAGGCAAAGCGATTGGCTTACGGCACCGATGCGAGTTTTTATCGCTTGGTGCCGAAAATGGTTCTAAGGCTCAAAAACTTAGACGAAGTGATATTCACCATTCAAAGCTGTCGCGAACTCGGTATTCATTTTACCTTTCGCGCTGCGGGCACCAGTCTTTCAGGACAAGCCGTTTCAGACTCGGTACTCATCACACTGACCGATGACTGGCGTGGCCACGAAATCGTAGATAACGGCAATCAGATCATCCTTCAACCGGGTGTGATTGGCGCTGATGCCAACAAATATCTTGCCCCTTTCCAACGTAAAATCGGCCCAGACCCAGCCTCCATTAATACCTGTAAAATCGGTGGTATTGCGGCGAACAACGCCAGTGGCATGTGTTGTGGTACTGCGCAAAACTCGTATCGCACCGTCGAGAGCATGAAAATCGTATTGAGTGATGGCTCCCTGCTTGATACGGCTGACAACGCAAGTGTTGAGGCATTCAAGCAATCGCACAAAGAACTGTTTGAAGGCATTGTTGAATTACATCAACAGACAGCGTCAAACCAAGAACTCGCAGACAGAATCCGCCACAAATACCGCCTCAAAAACACCACTGGCTACGCTCTGAATGCTTTGGTTGATTACCACGACCCAATTGAGATCATCAAACATCTGATGATTGGCTCAGAAGGCACACTAGGCTTCATCGCTGAGATTACCTACAACACGGTTATCGAACACCCCAACAAAGCCTCGGCTCTGTTGGTGTTTGCAGACATAGAGCAAGCCAGTAAAGCCGTTACTACGCTATCAAAAACACCCGTTGCTGCGGTTGAATTGATGGATGGCAGAGCGCTGCGTTCAGTGGCTAATAAACCGGGTATGCCTGCATTCATGCCGAACTTGGATTTAGAAGCGGCGGCAATTTTGGTTGAATCACACGCCAGCTCCCAGCCGGACTTAGATTTACAATGTAAATCAATTTTGGACGCATTGACTGAATACACGATTGTTGAATCGGTGCCTTTCACTTCCGATCCAAAGACAGTCGCAACTCTGTGGGGCATTCGAAAAGGTATGTTCCCTGCGGTTGGTGCCGTTCGTGAAGTCGGTACGACCGTTATCATCGAAGACGTGGCTTTCCCTGTCGAAAACCTCGCTAACGGCATTCGAGAGCTGCAAGAGCTGTTCGACAAATACGACTACAGCGAAGCGATCATTTTCGGCCATGCCCTCGAAGGCAACCTGCATTTTGTGTTTACTCAAGGCTTTGATAGCCAAAAAGAAATCGATCGCTACGGCGGTTTCATGGATGACGTTGCCGAACTGGTCGCGGTGAAATACCAAGGTTCACTGAAAGCAGAACATGGCACTGGCCGTAACATGGCGCCTTATGTCGAATTGGAATGGGGCAAAGATGGCTACGCCTTGATGCAACAAATCAAAGCCTTGTTTGATCCAGAAAGACTGCTCAACCCCGGCGTTATTATTAACGACAATCCAAATTCACACATCACCAATTTGAAGCCAATGCCTGCTGCTGACGACCTTGTCGACCGCTGTATTGAATGTGGCTTCTGTGAGCCTGTTTGTCCGTCTCGTACCTTAACCCTATCGCCACGCCAACGTATCGTGCTGTACCGTGAGTTACAACGCCGCCGTGCTGCAGGTGAGGAAGTAGAAGCAAGTGAGCTAGAGAAAACCTTCGAATATCAAGGCATTGATACCTGCGCCGCAACTGGCCTGTGTGCCGAACGTTGCCCAGTGGGAATCAACACCGGTGATTTGATTAAGAAGCTTCGTATTGCCAAGTACGAGAAGTTTACGCCAATCGCTAAGTGGACAGCGGATCATTTCTCGACCACCACAAAGCTGACCAAAGCTGGGCTCAAAACCAACCAAGTGGCAAGCAAGGTTCTAGGAGCGAATACCGTCGGCAAGCTAACCAACGGCCTGCGCTCAATAACTAAAGGTGCGACACCGGTTTGGATGCCGGAGATGCCGCAATCGAACAGTCATTCACTAACCTCATCACCCGTGACGGCAGAATCCTCAAGCAATCATAAGAAGGTGGTTTACCTCCCTTCGTGTGCCAGTCGAACTATGGGACAACAAAGCGATGCGGGCGATCAACGTCCTCTAACTGAAGTGACCATGTCTTTGCTTAACAAAGCCGGATTTGAGGTTATTCTTCCGAAAAAGCTAGATGACCAATGTTGTGGTATGCCTTACGACAGCAAAGGGATGACCGATTTAGCCCAATCTAAAGCACAACAACTCGAAGAAGTGTTGTGGCAAGCGAGTCGTCAGGGTGAATACCCAGTATTAATGGACACCAGTCCATGTGCTAAACGCAGTATTGAACAGTTCACCAAGCCACTAGAAGTGCTAGAGCCGACAGGGTTTGTGAACCAGTACCTGCTGGAGCACCTGACACTTGAGCCGCTGCAAGAGACAGTGATGCTGCATGTGACGTGTAGTTCTCGTCGAATGGGTTTGGAAGGCGCGATGTTGAACCTTGCTAAAGCCTGTACCGAAGAGGTGATTGTTCCTGAGCATATTCAATGTTGTGGCTGGGCGGGTGATAAAGGTTTTACCACTCCAGAGCTAAATGAGGCGGCGGTACACCCACTCAAAGAACAAGTACCAAGCAACTGCACTCGTGGATTCAGCAACAGCCGAACCTGTGAGATCGGTTTATCACATCACAGTGGCATTCCGTATCAGTCAATCTTGTATTTGGTGGACGAGGTTGCGCAGTAGCATCATTCACGATGCAAAAGGTATTAGCTTTAACCTAAAACGAAAATGGCAGCCCAATCAGGCTGCCATTTCTTTATTCGTTTGTTCGAAAGATGCTACTCAACTGGATGATGATGAGTTACCCGTTATTAAACTAGATATTACAAAGCTAGGCGCATCAACTCTTCTGGTAAGTAATGTTCTGCTTCAGCGCCTTTGGCGATTAAGTCGATCACTTGGAACTCGCTCATGTCACCAAACTCTTTGGTTAAGTAATCACGAAACGCTTTCTCATTCGGCCATTTGCCTCGCACGATATAGCCCTCTTCTTTATCAAAATCTTCTGTTTCAAAGAATGAAAAATCGGTCATACCAATATTGTGGCAATACAAAACAAGATACATGTTGAATCCTTAACACTTAACTAGGGTCGGTTTAGCTTTTGAGCCGATCAAAACGCTTCTCTACAAAGCAGGGCTCAAGGTTACAACATTAATGCTAAATCGAATACCCAATCGAATCGTCAATTTAGAAACCTCAGCAACCGACTCTTTTGGTTAATCATCAAACATCATGTTAATTGCAGAACCTAACAGAATCAGACCAACAATTGGGCCCATAACAGCGATTGGCGCGCGTTCAATGTAGGGCAAGTTCTCAGCAATCATCAAACCCCATTCAGGTGCAGGCGGCTTCGCTCCCAAGCCAATGAAGCTCAGCGAGGTCAGGCTCAATGTAATCACTGGCAGCCTCAACAACGCGTGTCTTAGCAATGGCGGCATCACATAAGGAATCAGATAGAAGCGGAAGATTCTAAGCTTGCTAGTGCCCCACAACGGCGCGAGATGAGTATAAGGCTGAGCCTTTGCTTCCACGATTAAACTTGAGCAATGCGCTGCTAATGGCGCCCAAGATACCAATACAATCGCGATTAATGCACTGTTCGGATTCATCCCCGTTAAACCCGCAACCAGCAGGCCTGCAATGATGTAAGGGATACCCTTAGTGATCTCGATAAGGCCTTGGCTAAAGCGGGTATTGAAGCCCATGATGATGCCCGTCACCAAGCTCAAAAACGTTGCCAAGATACCCGCTTGGAAGGTCGATACCATACCCGAGCCGATTCTCGCCAGTAAGTCTCGGCCAATGCCATCCGCACCCAAAGGCGCTTGCCAACTGGGATCAGCTAAACGTGAAAATTGACTGGTGTATGGGTCACGAAATGCCGCCCATACCACCATCGCAATTAGGAATGAGAATATTGAGAAGGCAACAGCACGCTTGGTGCGGCTTTGCGTAAAGCGAAACGAAGAGTGGCTACTAATGAGCTTACCGCTTTTCAGGCTGTGACCCAGAATCAACTGCTGAACAAACAAGCTCATGCTGCTCACTGCAATTGAAAACAGCAGCAATACCAACAGGCCGCCTTGCAGCATTGGTAAATCTTGCGCCTTAGCTGCGCCTAGAATCATGCGCCCGATACCCGGAATCGAGAAGATAAGCTCAACCGCGACCGCACCACCCGTTAAGCCAATAACGATCATCGCAATTTGTGGGATCAGGCTGCTCAATGCTCTTTTCAGCGCAAAACGAATAATTTGGTTGGAGTGAACGTTGGCACTGAGCCAAGTGATCACCCAAGGTTCATTGAGAACGCGTTGTAAACTGTCTCTGAGTAGACGACTAAACAAGCCGCTGGCTGGCAGTGCGAGCGCTAAACTCGGTAGCCAAATATCTTGCCAACTTTGCCAACCATACGGCGGCAGCCAACCTAACCAGATAGAGAACACCAGTATCAATACCGAGGCCACCACATACTCTGGCAAGGATATTAATACGGTGCTTAAACTGCTGTAATTCTGCCCCAGCTTGCCCTTCTTCCAACTACGCAAGGTGGCAAGCAAGCCTGCACCGCACAGCACGAAAGTCATCACAAGCGCACTCGACATCAGAAACAGAGACGTCGACGCTGTCTTCTGAATGCCTAGTGCAACCGAAGAACCATCAATCCATGATTTCCCTAGGTCACCCGAAAAGGCACTTCCTACCCAGTCGATCAGACGTTCGCTTGCCGAACGATCAAGCTGAAGATCAGCTCTCACCGCAGCTAAAGCTTCAGGCGTAAGCAAATGTTGTTGCCCCGCCCTCGCTCGCAGAATGGATTGGCTTGGGTCGATGCCTGCAATGTCAGGCATCAAGCCAACAAGAATCACCACCACAATCAGTGAGGCGATTCTTGATAACCAAGGCGTCAAGAGAAATAAGGTTCGACGCAGAGTCTCAGCAGATAGCATCTATTTAGTTAGCCTGTTTCGCTTGTTTGATCTGTGTAGTTTGGTCAACTAAACGGCGCTCACTTGGGTCACGAACCACATTGCTTACGCGCTTGCTTTCACCTTGAATCACACGCTCGTGAAGCAGTGGAATCGCAGCAAAGTCATTCAAGATTTTTTGCTCAGCTTCGATGATCGCTTGCTGGCGCTGTGCACCTAGCGGTTGTAGGTCAGCGTGAGCCAGTGCTTTATCTACCTCTTGAGAACAGAATTGACCAAGGTTGAATGAACCCTTACAGCCAAAGTCACTCATCATGTAAGCCACTGGGTCCCCCGAATCTAGAACCGTTGCTCGAGAAAGGATAAACGCATCAAACTTTCCTGATAGCGCATCGTTTTCTATCTGAGCGTATTCACGGATATCCAGCTCAACCTTGAAACCAGCCGCTTCAAGTTGCTGTTTAAGCAGCGCTGCCACTTCTGGAAGCTCAGCACGATCAGTAAAGGTACCGATAACGATACTTTCACCGTTCGCTTTTAGCGTTTTATCAACGGCCTGACCTTCAGGTCGAATTGGCTCAGCCCAAGCAAGTGCAGGACCTAATAAACCTTGTGCGATATCCGCGTGGTTTTCATAAACAGTGCTAACGATCTGTTCTCTGTCTACCGCACCTGCTGCAACCTTACGTAAGTTGATATCACTGAACACGCCTGACTTGTTGTTCAGGTAAAGCGTATTAGTACGAGGCATCGCTACTTCGTAAAGCAGATCTGGATCAATGGTCGCGATTTGTGAAACGGGTACCGCTTCTACGATGTCTGCCGTACCGGTTCTTAGAGCCGCAGCGCGTGCAAAACCGTTCGGAACATATTCTGCAATCACAGATTCAACCTGTGCTTTTTGACCCCAGTAGCCATCAAAACGTTTCAGTTTCGCGCTTGTTGTACCGTTAATTTCAGTCAATTCAAATGGACCAGTACCCGCGCCCGTTGGGATCACACGACCATCTTCTTGGTACGCACTTGCTGCAAGAATCGCTAATTGAGGGCTTGATAAACGACTTGGTAGAAGAGGGTCATCAAAGCTGGTTTTGATCTCTACGCGGTAGTTGTCCATCGCTTTCACTTCTAGGTCTACACCATCTAGAATGCGCGGCTTAGGCGCAGCTTCAAGCGCTTTTTGTAGAGAGTTCACCACAGAGTTTGCAGTTAACGTCGAACCATCGTGGAATTTAACGCCTTTGCGAACCGTAAATTGCCAAGTCAATGGATCAACCTGTTTCCAGTCCGTTGCCAGCATCGGCTGTGCTACCGAAGTAGGACTCAAGTTAACCAATGTTTCAGCCGTGCTCCAACGAGATAACTTAAAAGCGTCATCAGAAAGGGGTGACAAGCCGGTTCTTGGCGGTTGCATCATCGCAACTCGGATTTCAGATTTTACTGCGGCATCGCTCGACTGTGGTTGAGAGTCAAAACAGCCAGTCAAAGGCAGAGCCAACGCAAGCGCGCAAGCCAGTTTAATTGAATTAAAACGCATAGTTATTTTTCTCTGTAAGCTGTATTTCGTAATAAATAAGGTTGTGTTAACAAGTAGATTTCGATAGTGGCTGAGATTCGGTCAGCAACTGAGTCGCAGGATGAGCAGGTGTACCCATCACTTGTTCGGTCGGTCCAAACTCCACCATTTCGCCATGGTCAAGAACCAGAACTTCTTCACAAAGCGCTTTTGCTGCGCCTAGGTCGTGTGTCACCAAAATAAGGCGCATATCGCGCTTCTTTTTCAATGAATTCAATAAGTCCAATAACCTTTGACGATTCACCGGATCAAGGCTGCTGGTTGGCTCATCGGCGACTAAAACTGCGGGGCTAACGACAAGAGCCCGAGCAATGGCCACACGTTGAGCTTGGCCTGTAGAAAGCTGATTAGATTTCAGTGATAACAAAGTGGCTGGCAAGCCAACGTCCGATAGACTCTCTTCAATGATGCTTTCATGATTACCAGAAACATCTAGGTTGCTTAGCGGCTCGGCTAAGATCTGTCGAACGGTATAGTAAGGGTTGAGGCTGGTGTGGGGTTCTTGAGGCACCAATTGAATCAAGCGACACACCGCGGCTTGTACTTTGCTATTACGAATTGGCAGCGAATGACCAAACAAGCTGATTCGCCCCACCGTAGGCTCTTTAAGGCCAAACAGCAGTTCAATCAGCGTAGATTTACCGGCACCAGAACGCCCAACAATGGCTAAGCTTTTGTCTTCAACATTGAGGTCGATGTTTTGCAGCGCTTTGAACGCCTTGCCACCCAACCAACTTGGGATTGAGTAATAGTGAACACCGACATTCTCAAACTTAATCTCAGTCGGTGTTTGAGTTTCTAAATCTATCACTGGAATTAACGGCGAGACTTCTGAATTTAATGGTAAGGGCGAGCTCATGCGATTAAGTCTCTCAATGAACAGCAGAAAGCGTGAGAGCTTGATTCAAGCGCGTGTTTTGGTGCGCCATAAGCCACCATACCACCATCATCGATCACCAATAACTTGTCACACGCGAGCGCGCTGTGCAGATCGTGGGTGATAAGCAGACCACCGATTTGTCGCTGCTTAACATTGTCGCGAATCAGCTTGAGTATCTCTTGCTCTGTCACCGGATCTAGCGCACTGGTTGGTTCATCTGCAATGATGATATCGGCGTTACTCAGCAAGCCAATCGCAATACACACTCGTTGACGTTGCCCTCCAGAGATTTGGCTCGGGTATAACGGCAAGATGGTTTCTGGCTTAGGGAAACCGAGTTGTATTAGCAATTCGATAAGTTTAATTTTGTCTTGTGATTTGGGCTTAGTGCGAGTCCCCGTCAATGCCAAACTAAGTTGACCTTCGATTGAAACCAGAGGGTTTAATGCTTGAAGGGCATCTTGGAAGATGACCGCAGGTCGTTGTGCTGCGGTTCTTTGCAGCATAGGCAAACCACATACCGCTTCACCAGACAGAGAAATATGACCTTTAACCTCGACCGTTTCTGGCAGAAAACCCGCAATCGCACGTGAAAGCATCGACTTACCAATGCCAGATGGACCCATGATCGCCAGCAGCTCACCTCGATACACATCGAAGTGGATATCTTGGAAAAGTGTTCTCGAAGAGGTTTTGATCGTTAATCGGTCAACAGACAAAAGTGGGGCGTTCACGCAGGTACTCATAAGTAGATGTTATAACATAACAACTCTATCATTAAGCCTGTATGATGAAAAGCGGACATTGAGCCGGATCGCAAAAAATTGCTTGTGAAACCATCTATGGTCACAATCCGTTAGGTACAAAAAAGCGCCTAACTACAAGAAACAGTCAGGCGCTTTCGTAATGATTCTATATGACCTCAGCTTTGTGTTCGCTGTTATTACTTATGTCATTGGAAGGCATTTCCGCTTAACTTGAGCGATGAACGGATACAAGAATGCAATACGCCCAAGATAGAACAAAGTAAACGCCAACCACAGACCATGATTGCCCCACAAATCGACCGAAAACGCCTGTACAGCCAAGAATACCGCCAAGGTAGCGATGCTAGAGTCTCGAACCGGACGTGTAGTTCCTGTTCCAGTAAAGATGCCGTAAACCGTTAAACCAAAGCCAGCCACCAGCGGGAACACAATCAACCACGGTGCCATCTCTTGGTATAGCGCAACAAGCGTTGGGATATCGGTAAACAAGAAAACAATGTTGTCTTTAAATACCAAGGTCAATAACGTTAACGCAGCAATAAAACCGGCCGTCCACTGGAAGTTGAGCCCTAACACACGATCAAGCATTGAAGGGGTTTTCTGGCCGACAGCTTTACCCGCGAACACACTCGATGCATTGGCAATACCATCAAACATGTAACTCACAATAAAGGTTACTTGCATCAAGATTGCGTTAGCAGCCAGAACATCGGTACCCAACTTTGAGCCTGTGCGCGCCATCATGTTAAAAAATACTAAGATACAAATCGTGCGTAACAGTAGGTCAGTATTTGATGAGATGATTGTCGAAAGGTCTTTCTTGGTCATCTTCGAGCCTTGCAGGAACTCAGAGACCGAGATGTTGCTAGTCTTCATCACCAGCGTCATACCAATCGCAAAAGTAGTGATTTGTGCAATCAAGCTTGCGTAAGCGACACCAGCCACACCCAAGTCGAAATAGAGTACGAACACCGCATCCAAGACAATATTCAACACGTTACCAAACACTTGTGTGTATAAGACTTCTTTAGCTTTCGCTTGCCCCATCAACCAACCGATAATGGTGTAGTTGAGCAGCACAAAAGGCGCGCCATAAATCAAAATATTGAAGTAGATGCGCGCGTGCTCAGCCACGTTCGCTTCAGGCTCTATCACCCACATCGCACCTTGCCAGATGAGCGGTTGTATCAAAATGAAGATCAAACCCACCAAACCAGATAGCACAAATGGACGCATCAAGCTGCCCGCTAACTCAGAACGATTGCCCTTACCCAAGGCCATCGCACTTTGCCCCGTGGTACTAACACGGAAAAAGCCAAACAACCAATACATGGTGTTCATAATGATGGTGCCAATCGCCACACCACCGATCAGTTCAGCAATGCCAAGCTGTCCGATCACGGCGGTATCCACGGCGCCAAGCAGAGGCTGAGTCACCGTTGAGATGATGAAAGGGAAAGCGATTTTTAGATAATCTTTATGGGTAATGGTCATATTCTAACGAGTGATATTAAGAACTATTTGCAATTAGAAAGGAATGCTATCGTTTAATCCGTACGTTGTCATCATCTACTGGGGTAAATTATCAACAAAGCACTTTTCTCTTAATTCACCTACATAGAAATGCCTGTTGCCATTGGCACTGCTAATTCGTCTCAACAAAAGAACAAAGCTAAATTCAAGAAAACACCACAACCATCGATTAAGTGAATTTGCGCTAGCGAGCCAAATAGGTAACTTTAGGTCGATTAGTAGAAACTCACCGGAAGATAAAAATCGAGTTCAAACACTTCTTCACTGTTGAGAAAATGATTCTGATGATAATGCACATAAGCAGGCGTTGAGCGCTGCTTGAAACCTGACGTAGGTAGCCACTTTTCTAATACCATACTGATCTGTGGTAGCAGTTCACCATAGCGGCCATTCAGTCGAAATACCGCATGTAAACCACCTGGAATCACCATCTGGTTCACGACACTGCGATACTTAATCGGCTCATCAATCGCGATACACGCCACATAGCGACACTGATCCATTTCAACCCAAGCAGGGTTTGAGTGATGCAAACCAAATTGGCTCGAAAAGTCACGCTGTTCTGAGTTCGCCCACGCTTTCAATATCAACCATGCGTTGCGAATGGAACGGTTATAGCCAGTGTGTCGAACATAAGCCGCCATGCGCTCCGGTGTTTCAACGATCTTCGGTTCGGGTAAAACTCGCTGCGCCACGTTCAAATAACCCGCCGCGACTTCGGGATCTTTCAAATAGGGTTTTTCTGCTATCTGTAAATCATGTTTACGCCACTCGCCCGGCGACATGTTAAAGGTCGCTTTGAATGCTCGGCTAAATGAAGACACCGAACTAAAGCCACATTTACTGGCAATCTCTACCACTGACGACGTGGTATCGAACATCAATTGATTGGCCGCATACTCCATTCGAGTACGTCGAATGTACTGATGCAGCGACTCCCCAACCACGCTTTTAAAGGTGCGGTGGAAGTGTTGTTCTGAATAAGCCGCAATCTCGGAGAGCGCTTTTGCCGACAAAGGCTGGCTGATGTCTTGATGAATATGGAACAGAACATCATTGATTCGGGATATGTGTTGTCGTGACATTTTTCAAATAGCATAAATGGACATGTTTATAAGCATAAACGGACACGCTTGTTTTTACAATTGCCGTGTAATATCAAGCGATAGAATAAAAACGAAAAACGACGAGACACAACACATGGAAATCGCACAGTCATTACAACAGATTCAATCTTCATACATTCGAGAAATCCTCGCAGCCGCAAGCGATCCAAATGTCATCTCATTGGCCGGTGGTTTACCGGACGAGAAAACATTCCCTATCGATTTAATGAAGCCAACGCTAGAAAACCTAGCGAACATGCCTGAAGTTTTCCAATACGGTTCTACTGCCGGTTACGGCCCGTTGCTTGACCACCTTACGCAAAGCTACCAATTGCCAGAGACTCACACAGCAATGATCTGTACTGGCTCTCAGCAAGGTTTAGATTTGATTGCACGTGCGTATGTTGATCCAGGTGATGTGGTTGTAATGGAAGCGCCAAGCTACTTAGGTGCGATGCAAGTGTTTGGCCTAGTTCAAGCAAACATTGCGACCGTGTCTCAAACTGAATTTGGCCCGAACCTAGACGAACTGGAAACGTGCTTTGCAGAGCAATCACCTAAGATGTTCTATGCTGTGCCTGATTTCCACAACCCGACTGGCGTTTGCTGGACAACAGAAACTCGTCAAAAAGTGGCTGAGCTGTGTATCAAATACAACGTGGCATTCATTGAAGATGCGCCATACCGCGAGCTGCGCTTTACAGGCACTGAACTGCCAATGGTTTCTTCGTTCTGCCCTGACAACTCTATCGTTCTTCGTTCATTCTCTAAAATTGCATCGCCTGGTTTACGTATTGGCGCGGTAACCGGTAAACGCAGCTACCTTGAGCCACTGATCAAAGTGAAGCAAGGTGCAGATTTACACTCAAGTGTACCGATGCAAGCGCTGCTTGTTGGTCTTCTAAAGCATGAAGATTTCAATCTGCACATGGAAAACATTCGCACCCTGTACAAGTCTCGTTATGAAGTATTATTTTCAGAACTAGAGAAACAACTGCCTGCTGACTGCGTGTTAAAAGCCGTAGATGGCGGGATGTTCATTTGGGTAGAAATCCCAGAGTGCGACACCTTCGAATTGGCTAAAACTCTGCTTTCGAATGGTGTGGCGGTTGTACCAAGCCCAGTATTCTATCCAAAGGCCGATGAAGCAAAAGCCGCACTGCGCCTAAACTTCACCAACGCCAACCCAAAAGAATTAACAGAAGCGGTAAAACGCTTAGCTGAAGTACTTAACCAAGCGTAATCACCGATTAAGTAAAACGGACTAGATACCAAGGCCCTGCTGTTTTTACAGCAGGGCCTTTTTGGTTTGGGAATACGTGTTGTAATTCGAACTTGATAAAACAGTTTTGTTGAATTTTCTAGCCCATAAACCACATAAATAGAAATGATAAATAGCCCTACTTTTGGTTGGTTTTTGTCCATCCTTGGCTTGGTTATACTGCGGCGGATTTTAATAAGCCAATATGGGCAAACCTGAGTGAATCAAACTCAGTCTGTATCATAAAAGGCAACGCTCTGGATTTACGTTCCAGCTCGCAGAAAGGAAAAACCATGTCTCAATATGTTGTATGTGCTTTGTATAAATTCGTAGCACTTGATGATTACCAAGAAATTCGCCAGCCACTCACTGACGTGTTAGAAGCCAACCAAATCCGCGGTACTTTGCTACTTGCGAGTGAAGGTATCAACGGCACCGTTGCAGGTAAGCGCGAATCTATCGACGCTCTTCTTAAATGGTTCAAACAAGATTCTCGTTTGGCTGATGTTGTTTACAAAGAGTCGTTCAACGAAGAACAACCATTCAACCGCACCAAGGTTAAACTTAAGAAAGAGATCGTAACCATGGGCGTTGAGGGTATCGACCCACGCCACGTTGTCGGCACTTACGTGAAACCAAACGAGTGGAACGCTCTGATTTCTGATCCTGATGTAATTCTGGTTGATACCCGTAACGACTACGAAGTGGACATCGGCACATTCAAAAATGCTGTAAACCCAAATACAGAAACCTTCCGTGAATTCCCTCAATACGTTGAAGACAATCTCGATCCTAAGAAACACAAAAAAGTCGCGATGTTCTGTACTGGCGGTATTCGTTGTGAAAAATCAACGGCCTACATGAAAGAGCAAGGCTTTGATGAGGTTTACCACCTTGAAGGCGGTATTCTTAAGTACTTAGAAGAAGTACCAGAAGAAGAGAGCATGTGGGAAGGCGACTGCTACGTATTTGATGGCCGTGTTGCAGTTAACCACCAGCTAGAGAAGAGCGGCTACGACGTGTGTAACGCTTGTCGCCTGCCAATCACAGACGAAGACAAAGCGTCTGAGCACTTTGAGAAAGGCGTAAGCTGCCCTAAGTGTGTTGATAAGCACAGCGACGAGCAGAAAGCGCGTTTCCGCGAACGTGAAAAGCAAGTTCAATTGTCGAATGCTCGTGGCGAAACCCACGTAGGCGGCGATGCTGCTCACCTTATCGATCAACGTAAGAAAGAGAAGCTTGCACACAAAGAGCAGCAACGTTCTGGCAAGAAAGCGAAGTAAACTCTCTGCTTTAAACTCTTAGGATTCTAAACATATAACTATAAATAGTTAGCTATATACATACAAAAGGGCGCAAGTTCGAAGATGATTCCTCGAGTTTGTGCCCTTTTTTGATCGCTTTACGGCTTTGTGTTTTGAACCACATTTCTTTCGATAAATTGCTTCTATACTGTTAATAATTCGACTAGAGAGGAAGTGCCAATGCTCAATGAAAACCATGCCTTTATCTTAGATTTCCCAGATCTTAAATTAGACATTGTTCAGCTCAACCACGACGACGAAAAATTCAAAGCAGACATGCAGAAGTACCACCAACTCGACTACGACATCCGTCAGCTAGAAATCTCTGGCAGCCCTATCGATGACGACAGCATGCACAACCTCAAAGTAGAACGCATGGAGCTAAAAGACTCGCTACACAAACAGCTCACGCGTCATCACGCGCTTAAGATCGTATAGAAAAATCAATCCAATACTTTATTCTAAGCCATGCACCACGCATGGCTTTTTTATTTAAAGACAATCGAACTTCTAAGCTGATTCGGCTCCTTCAATTATGTTACTGTTTGCTTATTCAAAAGCGTTTAATTAGGAAGCTGAGTGACAATAAAAGAAGAGAATATGCTATTCCAGCTCGTTTCAAATTCTGAATTCGAAGAACTGTTTGCGTGTGTTAAACAAGGTATTTTCATACACGTAGATAGCGTTTTCGGCTGGGACGACGACTTTCAACGTCAACGACTTTTAAACGATTACCATCCCTCTTGGTTTCATTGGGTATACCGAGGAAAAGAGAGGATTGGACTTATGTGTTTTAAGCCTTATGACAACGCCTACCATATTCATCTGCTGATCATTCTCCCTCAATATCAAGGCCGTACGCTTGGTAAGGAAGTCATGACTCTCATACATAAGAGAGCCATGGAAGAGCAACGTGAACAAGTCACTTTGTCGAGTTTTAGAAGTAACACTCGCGCCATCAGTTTTTATCAGGCGCTTGGCTACCAAATTGTTGATGACGGCGATGAGAATTTTGTAGGGATGACTCTCACCCTAACTAACCATTTATAAACAGCCAGTTAGGTAGAAAGCGAAGTCCTAGCGATCAACTGACACATCCAACTTATTCAGCAACGACGGAAAACCCCAACCGTTCTCACCTTCGACCACTGGTTCTCCGGTCAAATACTCAAACAGCGTTGGCGCTAAAGATCCATTAGCTTCGATTTTCAATTTCTGAGAGTTATCGCCAATTGGCGCTCCCCAGAATCCGATGAAGGCATCTTTCTCTAAGTAATCCTCACCAGCATGACGCCCCGGTACCTTGGTGTTGTAGCCAATTCCCGCTTTAGGGAACAGGTTAACCGTGCCAGCCCTATCTTCAAGGTAGATATTCGCCAGTTGATTTACTGAATCTGGTCGAGGTGTTGGTTGCGTCAATGAAGTCCACTCAGCACTGCTACACCACGTTGTCACATCCGCCTTAACCGCTCGGTTAATACACTTTTCTACTAATTGAGAGTACTGTGAAAAATCAGCTTCGCTTGGTGATGCTAGGTATGGATTTAACCTTTGTGTATTAAGCAAAATCGGCGCTCGGTTGTCTTCTAATGACTCATAGAAAAGCTTGTCACCTTCACGTGTGATCAATTCATCGACCCGTTTTAAATCACGATTGCCAATCACACGAACAGCGCAGCGTTGTTGATCACATGTACTTTCTCTTACGACCATATAATCAAGACTTTCAGGCAAGCGTTGCGCTATCTGATTGATGATGTCGATATTCTGATCTACTGTCGCCGCAATCGGAGACCACTGCGTGAGTTCTTGGTAAACCGGCTGAACCTGCCAGCCTTGAGCCGAATTAAAGAAATCCATCATGAAGTTACCACCAGCAGTCGAGGCGACCACCACATCCAATTCCTTCGAGCTTGGGTAGCTTAGGGCATTGGTGATTTTAGGTCCTTCCCCCTCGTCTGAAGATATCTTCTTAACCACAATTGGATACTCAAGCTCTGCTTGTAAGCCTTCAAATACCTGCTTTTCGGGATTGAGCGCGTAGAACACCGGCGTTAAACCATGATCCCCTGCCATACCCCATAGCGTTTTATCGTAAACACCGGCACTACGATAGGTTGCTTCAATCTGGCGAATCCAATAGTCCAGCCGATTGAGCTCTCCCGTCGGCATCAGAATTTCGTCACTAAAAGGACCGGTAAAGTGCGCGAAGTGATCCGGCCATGGGTTATACACCAAGGTGTAGTCTGGCATCCCTTTTCCATCTAACTTGGCAAACTGAGTGATCGATTGTTTAACCTGAGCCTTCTTTGAAAACTTAGTGAAAAGATCAAAGCCAGATATAGTCTGATACGCTTCAATATCTTCAATCAAGGCTTGACGCTTTTCTTGCAAAACCACTTCGACTTCTGAACGTTCTTGAAGCTCTTTAACGCAGCGTTTCTCACCATAATCACGCAGTGATTCACCCAAACCTAGGTTCACGAGGCCGTCGTAAGTGGTGTGAGCATTCCAATCATATTGAGCGTTGCAGTTCAGCGTTTTAAGGTAATCAAGGCGATCAAACATGGTTTGCACCTTGTTGTCTGCCATCAACACATCTAACTGCAGGGCATCATTACCAAAGAAGTAATAAGCTCGGTCGATCTCTCGCTCAACAAAGTGAAAATTAGGGATGCCAGTGCCATCTTGCCCCGATACTTTCGCGCCCGTTTTAATGATCGGTAGATTGCGTACGCTGATCGTCGGAGTAGAAGAGATACCCACTCGGCTAATATTGCCTCGATGCTCTTGATAGAGATTTTTGAAGAACGGAAGGTAATTCGGATCACGGTAGGTTTGTTCTGATAGAACTTCCATGAACCGAACCTGCTGTTGATGTTCAGGTTCAATCACTTTTTCTAGCTGAGGTTTATATTGCGCTCGGTTTTTATGATTCTGATAAGCAACCGAAATGAAAGGTGAATTTTCATCGACCAACCCCTCGAGCAATCCTTGCTGTAAACCATCGACCGTCACTTGGACCGCAAAACGTTTGTGTTGTTGGGATTCTAAGAACTGAATGAGCACATCAGGCTGGTCACTGAACGCTTGCTGCATCCAATCATCGAGCGCTTCTACACGTTCTTCTTTAAACACAAATTGTCGGTAAGCTTTTAGCAAGTTTAAGCGCACAAAATCAATAAGCGTGATGGTAAGAGCTTGTGCTTTGTTATTCGGCTTATCAGCGTTTTCTGGTTTACCATCTTCTGCAATCGCCAACATTGCAGACTTCATGTCGCCGTCATCCATTCCCAATGCCGCTTTACCGATCAAATCAACGATGATCGGTTGAATCTGAGCGATGATCGCTAGATCTTCAGGGCTATTGGTTAAGTATGTGTAATTCGCAGGGAGCGTGTCCATATCCTGCCAAACACCAATTTCGAATAACGCATCGTAGATAACCACCATGTTAGCAATGAACTGTTCATCGATACGAATACCTTCATGATGTCCCGTTGCTTCAGTCGAGGTATCTGGCTCGTGATGCTCTGAGGTTGGCTTATCTCCAACATGATAGAGGCTATGTTCAAAGCCCTTTAGCGCCTGCTTATCATAAACCGTCGACAAGTAAGATTTGAACACATCTTCACTGCCCAAGCCTGAATAGCGGTCGTAATAGCTATAGATAAAGTAACCCAAAGGAATTGAGTACGTCGGATTGGATAACTGAGCAACGACTCGAGCTTTGGTTTTGACATCTAAAGGGAGAGCGAGAATATACGCATCTAATGTAACGCCACCAATCGTGAAAAGAGCCGCATCGCGCGTGAGTTTGGCAGAATAACTTAGGCTTGAAAGCACCTGATTTTTCAATACTTCACTGGAGCTAAACACGCCACCAATGACGGGCGTTGTTGATATATCAGCCGCACTCGGAGCTGACGCAAGCGCCAACGATAAGGCACTGAACAAACTGGCGTAACTGCGAACGTGAGAATAAGAGCTCATCAAATTTCCTTTAGATCAACACACTTCTATAAATTTAGCTTATTGTTTCAGCCTGCATTTATTAGTCAACCTATGAAAACGTTTGTTTTCTGATTCGAAGAGCTCTTATTGTTATGAAATGTTCATTCTTACTAATATCTCTAAGACTTTACCACATACCCAAGGCCCGAAAGATTTCTAATGTTATACGACAGTTATTCCCTTAATTAAACGCTCTAGCCACTCGTCCTTTACTGCTCAATTCATAATGACCAATATAGGCTGGGATAAATACCGATTGCCCTTTGGTGAGCGTTAAGTGCTCGCCTTTCTGACTCACTAGCGTTAGATCAGCGTCTATTGCCATTAAAATTTCAGCACTGCTTGTGATGACTTCTTCTTGCTGAGGGCGATGAAAGATATTGAAATCAAAATCACTGACCGGGATATCATAGCTATCACATTGACCCAGTTTTGAGGGTGCTAACAATAAGCGTTCGAACGGGATTGGCGTAAACTCTGTGCACGCCACTAACTCAGCGACATCAATGTGTTTTGGCGTTAAACCTGCTCGCAGCACGTTGTCTGAATTTGCCATGATCTCGAGCCCAGTACCCTTAATGTAGGCGTGCGGAGTGTTCGCATTCAAATACATCGCTTCACCCGGCTTTAGTGTGATCAAGTTAAGCAGCAGAACACAAAACAAACCGATATCGTTCGGGTACTGATGGCTAAGCTCGGTAACCAAAGCAAACTCAGCTTGGTCTTGATGAGACTCTGCGTAATTCAGAAGTTGCTCTAATGCTCGGTGTTTACGTTGGTCATTCAGCGTTAGCAGATCGCGGAAAAACGCTTCTAAGCCTAGAGAGTCAAGATTGTTACCAAACTCTTCAACTAAACCAGCCAACTCGCTCGAATCCAACTTTCTGAACAGACCTAATATTTCATCGAACTCTCGAAAGCCATTCATCGCTTGGTATTCAGTGATCGCGTAAACCAATTCAGGTTTGTGGTTCGAGTCTTTGTAATTACGATGTCCTGCGGTCAGAGGAATGCTTGCCTGTTCCTCTCTCACAAAGCCAATTTCAGCTTGGCGCTTATTTGGGTGAACCTGAACCGATAGCGCTTTTTCTGCTGCCAAGATCTTAAACAAGAACGGCAGTTCACCGAACTCCTGCGCAATATCAGTAGATAAATAAGCGGGTTTATTCTTGTTAATCAGCTCAGAGAGAGGCACCAAATGTTGGTCCAACTTGACCATTGAACAACCTTTCGGATGCGCTCCCATCCAAACTTCCGCTTGCGGCTCTTGTGACTCATTCTTAAAGCCAAACAGTTCACGTATCGAAGAAATGCTTCCCCATGCATAATTTTGGATGGTGTTTTCCATTGGGAAAAATGAGTGTTCTGAGAAGTGGCTGAGTGACATGGTGTTTTCCATAGTGAGCCCTTTGAACACAATTCAGAGAGCTGATTTCTAATAACGTAAATAATTAGAAAGACTACAGAGCGCAGCTAAAACCCACATGAGATGAGGTCTTAGACGCAATAGGAAAAATTCTTAGAAACGGGAGAGAACGATGAAAAGCGTGAAAAGAGTCACATTTGAATGCTACGTATAAAAAACGCTGAAGATAAGATAGCTGCACAATAACCAGAGGACTATTAGCAGCTATCTTATTTACGAAGAAACCCCTTAAAAACCAGATCGAGCCTCTGCACTTTTCTGAGGTGATTGAGCTTGTAAGAAAGGCAATAGCAGCAACCCGATGACCGCAGCACAAGTAGAGATGGTAATGAAGAACCCACTCCAACCGTAGGTTTCTAGAACGAGCGCTAATGGGTAACCAGAAAGTGCTGCACCCATGTAAGCAAACAAGCCAACAAAGCCTGTTGCTGCCCCGGCAGAGTCTTTATGTGAGCATTCCGCGGCAGCCATGCCTATTAGCATTTGAGGGCCAAACACAAAAAAGCCAACACAAAATAGACCTGCGGCTTGAAACACAAAATTAGTTAATGGCATAAGCCATAAAGCAGATACCGAGAGGAAAATACCAATCGCAAACAGGATGTTCATCGGGCCACGGTTACCACCAAACAGTCTATCCGATCCCCACCCAGCAACAAGTGAACCAACGAAGCCACCTATCTCGAACAGAGACAAAGCAGCATTTGCGTTGATCAAACTGTAATGGTGTTCTTCGGTGAGATATAAATTCCCCCAATCGTTGACGGCCGTTCTTACGATGTAAACCAGCACATAGCTAAAAGCGAGCAACCAAATGTACTTATTGCTGAACACATAGATTTTCAGGATTTCTCGATAGCTTAACCCTTGTCCATGGCTCTCTTGCGCCAATTCTAGATGATCATTGCGCCACTTCCCTACCGTCGGAAGTCCCATGGTGGTCGGCTTATCACGTAAGCGCCAGCAAACGATAAGACCAATAAAAACACCAATCACACCCGGCCATATAAACCCTGAACGCCAACTGTATTGAAGAGTTAGATAGCCCACAAGAATAGGGATAAGCGCCCCACCAACGTTATGTGCTGTATTCCAGATAGCCCAACGGAATCCTCTTTCTGAGCGAGAATACCAAGTCGTCAATAACTTAGAACATGAAGGCCAACCCCAACCTTGGAACCATGCATTGAGCACCCAAAGTGCAATGAAAGCCGTCAACGAACTTGAAAAGCCAAACGCAATGTTTATCAGACCAGTCGCGATTAAGCCAAGACCCATAAAGTAGCGCGGGTTTGAACGATCCGATATTGTCCCTGAGATAAATTTCGATAAGCCGTAAGAGAGATAAAAGAGCGTACCAATTAAGCCGATATCACCTTTATCCAAACCAAGATCGGTGATCATGGCTGGCGCGGCATAATTGAAGGTTTTACGAGTAAAGTAAAAACCGGCATAACCGACATACATTCCTATCATGATGTGAAGGCGCCAGTAGTGGTAACTCTGATTGACCTGATCATCACTTAGATTATGACGATTTGACGTTGTTGAGCGCAGAAATCCAAACATACTCGTTCTCACACTTTAGGTAATGTAACGCTGATATTGGTGCCCGAAGAGGAACCATTAGCGTTGATTGTCATCTTGCCGCCGAGTGCCTGAACACGCTCTTGCATACCACGAACCCCCATCCCCTTGAGAAGATCTTGCGCTGTAAAACCAACGCCATTATCTGATATCTGAAGATAAGCCTGATCATCCAAAATCAGTTCAATTTTAATCTCGCTCGCACCGGCGTATTTATGGGCGTTGTTTAAGGATTCTTGGCACAGTCGGAAGAGAGTGACCTTAAGCGTGTCACTCAAACATGAATAATCACCTTGCCAATTTAGCTGGATATCAACGCCGTGATCTGAAAACTCCATTTCCCGTATGAGCTGTTCAACGGAGTCCTTTAGGTCAAGGTCGTCCAACATTTTAGGTCTTAGTTTTGTGAGTAGGCGTTTAGTGGTGTCATAAACATTCAAAGACAATGACTCAATCGTGCCCGCACAATGAACACTCATTTCAGCGGCATCAACACGCTTAATAATGTTTGCTTGAGTGCGAATCGCCGTGATGTTTTGGCCGATCTCATCATGTAGCTCACGAGCAATGTCACGACGAACCGATTCCTCAGCCGTGATTAACTGACGTGAAAGATTTTGATTCCTGGAGAGCTCACTGCGCAATTTCGAATTGAGATCTTTTTGCTTTTGAACCGCAAGACCCAACAATATGCCAGTGATGGTTTGAGCGGAAAGAGATAAGAGTAAATCGGTAATTTCGAGTTTGGACGTTCCACTGTGGGCAGCTATCAGCGCGACACTGTTTAACAAGGTCGCGAGCAAAGCGCCTTGCCACCCGTAACGAACGGCCAACAAGATAATAGGAATCGCCATACAAAATGGGGCAAAGCGCCTGAGTTCATCTGGCAGGCTGGTCTGTATCAAGATACTAGCCACCAGCAATACGCTGTATAAGGCAATATGACGAATTTTAAACTCTACAGCATTGTGAATTAAGTAAGAGCTCAACGGTGCCCACTTATTTTGAAATAGATAGTTCCAAACTAGATAACACATTGGGACGAGCATTAACCCGCCTGTGATGCTCACCAACCACACCATATAAGTTGCAGGCACGTGAGAACCGACGACAGCGACATTGATCAGTGAAGTCACCATTATAATGCTGGCCATGACCAATAAGTGCCGATTTTGGTCACCGTAGTAATACCGTTTGGCAAATAGAGTAGCTGGAATGCTTAATCCGCTGGCGATTAAAACGGTTAACCATTGGGGTTCATCCAGTAATAGAGCCAAAGCGATTGCGAGCCCCCACTCTGCAACGTAAATGGCAGGCCAATATTGTGTACGAGTGTGCAGCGTCATTCCCAATCGAAGCGAGAATGGGAAAAGCAGAATGGCTAACTCAGGGTCATTAATAAAATAGAAAGCGATAACCCACAAACAAAACCATGCGCAACCCGCCATAAAAACCCCGCATAGGGAGGTGGCTAGGTAAGAGCGCATTAGTACTGTTCTTGAGTGAATAGTTTGGCTAGCTCAACGTTGTTTTTAACATTAAGTTTGTCCATGGCATTGGCACGGTGCACATGTACCGTTTTATGGCTAACCCCTAACTCGACAGCAATAGACTTTACATCGAGCCCTGTCGCCAATAATTGGCACACTTCGCTTTCTCTGCGGGTTAACTGATTTAAAGAGGCTTTATTCTTTAGTGGTGTCGCAAGCTTTATTGCGATATCTGGCGTAAGGTAACAACCACCATTTGCGCTCGTGTGTACGGCTTGAATTAACTCATCAGGACTGCAGCGCTTGCTCAGATAACCTTTAGCTCCTAACTCTAACGACTTTTCAACCATCGCCGGAGAGTCATGTACGCTCAACATGATGCTGGCAATGCCTGATGGAATTTCTTCCAACAAACTCAGGCCACTTTCATCTTGCATTGAAATATCCAATATAACGACATCAGGGTGACAACTTGGTAGTCCGAGGCGCGCTTCTGCCGCAGAACTGAATTCACCCACGACCGTAATATCAGTTTCAAGACTGAGTAATTGAGCAAAACCAGATCGAACAATGACGTGGTCATCAACAAGCGCAACATTAATCATGATATCAACCAAAATTAAGAGTAAGAAAGAAAAATAGCCCCGATAGGAGCTATATAAAATTAAGTTTATTGATAGAGATGATACTGAATCGAACTAACGATTGGTATGATCTCACGTGCTTTAATCCAATAAAGCACGAGAGACTAATTACGCGTTTTGAGCCGCTAGGTGCATCTTCTTCGCGTGACGAATCTTCTTCTCTTCCGCAACCGCAACGAATAGCAGTAACACGATACAAATGGCAGCTGACGTATCGAGTGCTGCGAATGTCCCTTTCCAACCCGTTAAGCCGAAAATTGGCGTTCCGTCCGCAATCATACCTAGGCCAAGTTTGGCAAAGCTGTCACCAATTAGGTAAGCAAATGTGCCTTTCACGCCATCAGCAACACTGATTGCTTTCTTAGGTACAAAACCTACCGCAGCAACACCAATCAATAGTTGAGGACCGAACACTAGGAAGCCAAGTATGAACAGTGACGCTAGGTACATGAACTCACTCGTTGCATTTTGGTAGAACTCTAGAGAGACAATAATCAGTCCAAGCGATACACAAGCAACTAAAGCACGACGTCCGTTCGCAAGGTCTGATAAATAACCCCACATCAATGTGCCAACCAGAGCACCGACTTCAAACAGAGTAAAGCCTGAAATCGCCGTTTCTTTTGATAGGCCTAGCTCTTGATACGCGTAAACGGTAGACCATTGATCGATACCGATACGAACAATGTATAAAAAGATATTCGCGAAGCAGAGCAACCAGATCACTTTGTTTTTAAGAATGTACTCAACAAAGATCTCTTTTTTAGTCATTTGATTCTCTTCAGCAGCTGTATCTTCTTCGCTGATTTCTTCATCAAATAACTCTTCAACTGTACCTAATCCGTATGCTTCTGGAGAATCGTTACCAAAGCGCATACCAATGAAACCAACGACAATCGCGATGATAGATGGGAAAACAAACATACCAATTACGTTGCCATCAAATAGGTAGTTTGCGCCAAACAGAGCAACACCGGCTGCACCCGCACCACCCACGTTATGTGACATATTCCAAAGACCTAAATACGAACCACGCTTATTACGAGGCGTCCATTTAGTGATGGTTGAGTAACTTGAAGGGCCACCCGTACTTTGGAAAAAACCACTCAATGCGTAGAAGGCAACCATCATGAATAAGCTAGCGCTGCCGCCACCCATACTGAAGCTGAAGCCCAACATGGCAATACCAGAAAGGACAAGCATGAATGGCAGGAACTGCTTGGTGTTTTTACCATCGGCGTAATAGGAAACGACGGTTTTACCAATACCATAAGTAATTGAGAAACCAAGACCGATCAGACCTAGATCAGTCATTGATAACCCATAAGTAGAAATCATGTCGTTTTGCGCGACATTGAAGTTCTTACGGATTAAATACATGGTTAGATAACCAATGAACACGACTAGGTACGATTGCAGGAATGGTTTAAACCACATTTTTCTTCTAGTTTCGACCGGAAGATCCAGCGTCGGTTTTCTAACCTGATCTAGGAACTTTAACATTGTGAACTCTCTTATTTTTTGTGAGGTCTGCACGACATAATTGCGGCCATGCATTCTTTGTTAGTTGACCGTGAAATAATAAGGAGTCTAAAAATCGACCGCATGAGAGGGGGTCTTAGAATAACTAGGAAAAATTCTTAGTTCGGAATTGGGAGTCAAGAAACCGTGAACAGCATCACTTTGTTTACGGTGTGTTATGTATTGATATTACGATAACAAAAGTCGCTCATTTCAAGGCTGACGAACCGTGTAAATAAACAGAAACAAGTGAAACACTTCGCAACAAACAAAGCATTATTCATAATGGTTGCCTGACATTGCATTGATAAAGTTTGGATCCTTTTGTAAACACATTTTAGGTTCCAACTATGAATTCAATGATCAAATCATCACTTGCGATTGCTATCAGCCTTCCACTACTTGCTGGGTGTGTGACACCTGGTGAAGATGATCCCAATGCGAGCACCAAGCAGGGCGCAGTCGGTGGCGCACTGTTAGGACTCACGATAGGTGCATTAACAGGTGATGCTGACCTAGCAATGAAAAGTGCCGTTGTCGGCGGAGTAGCCGGCGGGGTTGCAGGTGCAGGTAACGACATCAGAAGTAATCGAGACAACATCCGTCACGATAGCCGCAACGAAGCTATTGCACATACCAACGTAAACGCTGCAGCACCAACAGAAACAAAGCAACAAAATTGGGTAGAACTCAATAATTTCATTGGCGAATGGGATGTCACTATCCACAATCACGTTAACACTCTGGATACCATCTCGGACTTGGCGTCGACAGGAAAACTGAACAGTATTAGTCAAGCTGAGGTGAGCGTAGCTAATTCACAAGGAATCAACCTAACGGCTCAGTTCTCTTACGATGAAGCTCAAGGCTACCAAATGGATGTCACCAACCAAGCTACCCAAGTGAATGTCAACTTTGCTGGCGAGCCTCAATCTCAAAATAATCGTTACAATTTTTATCCAACTAACATCCAAGATGTCATCTATGAGGGTGTAAATAGTGCTGATGTTCGCATTGAATTAGGCATGCTCAATAGTCAGCTTTGGATCTTAGAAAGCTACGCTTACCTAGATGGTAGTGAAAAGAAAATACAATCAATTCGATTTAACAAAGCCAGCTAGCTTTTCGTTATTAGCGGTTCGTTATTAATTATTAGCTTCTAAATCGCAGATCAAATAAAACGCCAGTATCGGTTCATCGCCATCAAACTCCATGGCGTGCCCGATACTGGCTCAACATTCATTCCTATTAAAATAGATTCGATAGGCTTGTTACGTTTTGTGCGAATCGAACTACAGTCGTTTACCGCTGCCGTCTTCCCACATTACTTCGCACTCTTCTTTGATAGCGGCTTTCAACAGTTCAACCAACGGAAAAGCTCGGCTACCGATATTGACAGGCGCTTCAACAACTTCTTCTTCATTGTCGTCATCAGCATTTTCTTGCTCTACTGGTTTGCTCTGCTCTGCGGCGATCGCAGTGCGTAAATTATCCAGAGCTTGAGGAACGTCTGGAGCATCGATGGCTCCTGGGATCGCGCCACTATGTCCAAGCATCTTAATGAACTGAAGACCGACCTCACCAAACATCGTGACGCTAGCATGAGCCTTGCAACTAAAAGTAATTAACATAATGAGCCTCTATCAAATTTAGGTATCTACAAACTATGTTGAGTAAATCATTGGAAAGCAAGTACATAATAATCAAATAGCCTCTACCAACCTGATCTTTGAATACCACACTCTAGAGACGATCTGCACCGTCGGTGACGTACATCACTATTTATAATGATTTGATTATTCTTTCATATGAAAGATTGATTACAGTCACACTAAATAGTTATCTAAGTCTCCGCGTAGCTTATTATTTAATCTACTATTAATACCATTATCAAAATCTTTGGCACAAATCACATGAAAAGGCTCGTCGGCAGACACCTAGAAGAAATGGCGGACATACGATCCACCCGCAAGCAAAAAATTGTTCACTCCTTTTCACTGACTGCCGCGGCGCTATTCATTTTTTACACTTGGGCTTATTTCCAAGGCCAACATTACACGCTGTCGGTTTTCGAACTGTGTTTTGCTCTTATCGCTATCTCCAATGCATTTTACGTAAGAAAAGTCATTAACCCTGAGTATTCAGAATTGATCCTGAGCGGTGTTTTGCTGGTTCAAGGGGTCATCCTATTCTTGTACAGTCACGCGATTCCCGACCGGATACTTTGGCTCTACCCTATTCTGGCGGCGGTGATTTTTATCAATGACTTCAGAATTGGAATCATATTTAGCACCTCATTTTGTTTGTTTATCAGCACCCTGATTACGGCAATGCCCAATAACTTTTCTTTGCCATTTAACAGCACACATCGATTTATTCTTAGCCTGTTTACCATGAGTTTGGTGTGTCACACATCAGCCTATTACTACACAAAAGCCGTCAGCTATATTCAACGCCTCTACAAAGAAGGCATTGAAGATCTGGCCTACCGAGACCAACTCACAGGCTTGGCCAATCGCTGGAGTTTTGAACGTTGGGCGGTCGAGAAATTAGCCACCGTGGATAGCAAACGCTCCCTCACCGCATTAGTGTTTCTGGATATCGATGATTTCAAAAGTATCAATGACAGCTATGGCCACGATGTGGGCGATAGTGTCTTGCAGCATTTTGCCAATCGCTTGAGTAACAACATTCGAACTAGAGATCGAAAGAGTCATGAGTACGATTATTCCATCGCGCGCTTTGCTGGGGACGAGTTCGTTCTAATGCTCTATGACATTCCAACTCGAAAAGACCTCGACGGTATTCTTGATAGAATATGTGGGTTGTTTGAGAGTGGCTGTCAGACTAACGAAAGGATCAAAGAACTGACACTTAGTGTTGGAGTTTCTTTGTATCCGCAAGATGCACAAGAATTACATGAGTTAACGAGATGCGCCGATAAAGCGATGTATGTGGCGAAACATTCAGGGAAAAACCGATACGCTTATTATCACGACAACCCAGTATCTACCTTGATAGAAGAATTACCTGCAAACCTTTCCTGTTCAGAATCTGATTCTTCTGAACTTGAAGATTGTCTTGAAGCGAAGGTGGAAGGGAACAATGTTACGCTATTAAAAACGCGTCAACGCTAGCCATTAATATCACTTACACCTAATATCACTTACAATTAAGCGTACTAACCAGCCATATACATAAGCCAAAGGCTCACTAACCCGATCACAATAATCCACACAACTTGTCGTGTTCGGTTTGGGTTATTGCCTCTAGGTCTCACTACCGTTTTAAAAGCGGCTTGCTTGGCCGACTGAAGAAACGGGGCTTCAATCTCACGTTTTTTCACGCGACGTTTAACAGCGCTATTCGCTACCTCGGTAAAACGTTGGCTTTGCTCCGTTGTAAAGTCGTTATCAAAGCCCATCCGACCATGCCTTTCGCCATGTTTTTGCTGAACTGCCATAGCGGCCTCCTTGGCGGTCTACTCTATATTCAAGTATAGACATAATTTCATATTCTTACCTGTTCAAGATTTTCGAATAAGACACTCAACGCTATGCCATCTTCTTTTGAAATCAAATTACATAAACTACATCTATTCCAGTTTATGAGGGTTTCAAAATGACGAATGTAAGAGCAGTAGATCATGTGATTGCAGCACATGCCACTTCCGATGGTGATGGCGTCAAAATCCAAAGACTCGCTGGTTTCAATAACACGCGTTTCTCTCCATTTTTGATGGTCGACGAACTTAAGTCGGATGAAAGCAAGGACTATGTTGGTGGCTTTCCTCCTCACCCTCACCGTGGGATAGAAACGCTCACTTACATGCTTAAAGGTCACTTCCAACACAAGGACCATATGGGGAATGTCGGTGAACTTCGCAGCGGTGGCGCACAATGGATGGCCGCGGGGCGTGGTGTGATTCACAGTGAAATGCCGATGATGGAAGAAGGTGCGTTGCACGGCTTTCAGATTTGGATAAACCAGCCAGCAACACACAAAATGCAGCCCGCGCAATACCATGATTTCCAAAGTGAAAGCATTACAGAACATCAAGATGTGCAAAGCGGTTTATTACGAGTGATTGCAGGTGGATTTGAGCTGTATAACCAAACTGATGATTCAGAGGCTCTGCGAGCGCAGGGTCCATTACAAACGACAGGTGTGCCATTAAGCGTCGCGGATTGGCGAGCGAATTCAGGGCAAAAAGTGACGTTAGGGACTAATGTTAATCACAATGCCATGACTTATGTGTACCGAGGCAGCATTAAGATCGGCGACAAAGCGATCAACCAAGGTCAGCTTGCCCTACTCACCAAGGCTGAATTGTTGTCTTTAGAAAGCCTAGAAGATTCAGGTGTACTGATTTTTTCTGGTCAACCGATTAATGAACCGGTTGTGCACTACGGTCCGTTTGTCATGAACTCGATGGAAGAGATTGAACAGACGATTCAGGATTACAACAACGGCGTATTTGAGACTTACTGATTTACCAATGTCTGTCTTTAAGCTTTGAGATTTGAATTGAATTGAATTGAAGGTTGAAGGTTGAAGGTTGAAGATTGAAGATTGAAGATTGAAGATTGAAGATATTTTGCAACAAACAACGAATTTTAGTCGTCCATTTGATGACTGTAAAAACAAGTGACACTATCCACTGCCGGTTACTATCACTTATTTAACCACGCTCTTAGAGCGTGGTTTTTTCTTATTAGTCAGAAACTAAAACACAACTTCTTATAAGTACTCACACAAATAAGCCGTTGCTTCTTTTACCTGTAGGTCGAAAGAAGAATCGCCCGCAACGTCAAAATACTCACCAGATTGGTATGTCGTCCAATCGTCATCGCCAACACGCTTTACAATCAGAGCACCCTTTACAACGGTCATCTTTTCTGGAGCTGCGGTACCGAATGTGTATTCGCCAGCAGCCATCACACCAACACTCACATCAGCACCAGACTGATTAAACGCTAACGACTTAACGCCACCATCAAAGTATGTATTCTCTTTAATCATTGTACTTCCTTGTTATCTTCAAATTGCAATTATTGGGCTTCAATGAATCAGCCTATGCGTAAATTCACGTGATAATTGTTTTAACCAATTCACGACATTCCTACAAGAAATAAATACGCATAGCTTAAGTCTTTTCTACAATAGAGATGCATTGACTGAACGAATGTCATCAGAAAAACTTAAAATTAGCCAAAGCAACCCATTTATCTAGAACATTCGATCCTGCTTCTAACTCTCGCAACTATCTTTGCAAACTAAGGTTTTAATTTATAGTATTTAAGGCAGTATGAGTAAGGAAAAGACGAGAACATGGCGAAAAAGAGCACTAAAATAGCAGATCTATTTGCCAACTCATTACGTTACCTTTTCTTATTGGTTGCCGCTATTATTGCTCTCACTGCAGGGTATTTCGCCTATCAAACCCACCAGCAATCCGTCAGCCCAAGTAATGTGCACGGCACATGGATAGAGATTGGCGCTCCACCTTACAAAACCGACATCCTGACTCTTTCCGACAATGGAGTGATGATGAACCATCGCTTCATCAGTACTTCATTTGATTTTGATGGCAAAGTTGTCACCATCAATACAGGTTCTGGGTCAACGGTTTATACGATAAGTGGTACCTACGATTCCCCTCGTTTAAAACGACTCGTTCCGAGCGTCCCTTCACAACAGTTCATTAAAGAGGGCTATGAAGACACCGCCGCGGGTGATACCCACAGTGTTATGCAACAACGACGTGCTTCATTAGCGGAACAATTCAAACGATAAACCCCTTAGTTTTTTGAATAAGCACTGTATTTATCACGCAACCTATCTCAGCTTCATACATCCAACTCTGTGACTCCCCTTCAAATGACGATATTTTCTTATAGTTTGTCGCATCTTTTCATAACTTCATGTCGCGTAATTTCACTTATGAGATTTTCATTCTGAAGGATGTTTTATTTTATAAAACATGGACTCAGCCTCTCACTCATTAAGCAACAGAATTGTAACGAAACAATATTTTTTAGTTGTCCATCGAAAACGGATTTATTTTCAGTTATAAAATTAAAACTCTCTCGAATACTGACTGGGAAGCTCCTTCAAAACTGATTGGAGCCGTTTATGGGGCCATTTGGTTCTCGTAACCTTCAAGGAATGAGAGAAATAGTATGATTCGTATTAATACCTGTGCGGCAAGCATTGCTCTAGCGCTATCAGGTACAGCATTAGCTGCACCAACAGCACCTAGCATCGACATGTACGGTTCCAACAACCTACAGTTTTCTAAAATTGAACTCGCGATGGAAACAACTTCTGGCTATAACCAGATGGTTAAATATCACGACAAAGCAAAGGTCGACGTTAAATTCAACCAATGGAGCGGAACGTCAGGAAACACTTACAACATCTACTTTGATGGCGTTAAAGTGGCCACTGGCCCTATAACTGGCAGCCAAACGACAGCTTCATTCGAATACGGCCAAGGCGGCTTATTTCAAATGGAAATTGAAGCGTGTGACGAAACAGGCTGTGCCAAGAGTGCACCCGCTCAGATCACAATCGCAGATACCGATGGCTCACACCTAGCGCCGCTTGCGATGAATGTGGACCCGAACAACAAGTCATACAACACAGATCCAAACACGGTAGTAGGTACTTACTTTGTTGAGTGGGGCATCTATGGCCGTGATTACACAGTCGATAACCTACCCGCTGATAACTTGACCCATATCCTTTACGGCTTCATCCCAATTTGTGGTCCTAATGAATCAGTAAAATCGGTAGGCGGTAACAGCTACAACGCACTCATGACAGCGTGTCAGGGCGTTAACGATTACGAAGTGGTGATTCATGACCCTTGGGCGGCTTTCCAAAAGAGTTTCCCGCAAGCAGGGCACGAATACAGCTCCCCTATCAAGGGTAACTACGCGATGATGATGGCGCTTAAGCAGCGTAATCCTGATTTAAAAATCATTCCATCGATTGGTGGCTGGACGCTATCTGACCCGTTCTTCGATTTCACAACCAAAGCTAACCGAGACACCTTCGTTGCGTCGGTTAAGAAATTCCTCAACACATGGAAATTCTACGACGGTGTAGATATCGATTGGGAATTCCCTGGTGGAGGCGGTGCTGCTCCCGATCTTGGTGACCCTGTGAATGACGGCCCTGCTTACATTGCATTGATGGCAGAACTGCGCGTTATGTTGGATGAGCTAGAAGCTGAGAACGGCCGTACTTACGAGCTAACATCAGCGATCGGTGTTGGTCACGATAAGATTGAAGACGTGAACTACGGCGATGCTATCCAATACATGGATTACATCTTCGCAATGACTTACGACTTCTACGGCGGTTGGAACAACGTGTTAGGTCACCAAACAGCACTCAACTGCGGTAACTTCATGCGCCCTGGTCAATGTGATGGCACAGGCCTTGATGAAAATGGCGAACAGTACACTGGCCCTGCTTACACCACAGACAACGGCATCCAATTGCTGCTTGAGCAAGGTGTTCCAGCGAACAAACTTGTGGTTGGTACAGCGATGTACGGTCGTGGTTGGGAAGGCGTATTACCCTCATCACTTTCGGATCCTAGCGACCCAATGACTGGCGTAGGTAATGGCAAACTGACCGGCAGCTCTGCGCAAGGCGTCTGGGAAGATGGCGTTATCGATTACAAAGGTATTAAAGCGAACATGCTTGGTGCAAACAACCAAGGTATCAACGGCTTTGAATATGGTTACGACGAAATGGCAGAAGCGCCTTACGTTTGGAACCGTACTTCAGGTCAGCTAATCACATTTGATGATGATCGCTCAGTAAAAGCAAAAGGCGCATACGTTCGTAGCCTTGGCCTTGCGGGTCTATTCTCTTGGGAAATTGATGCGGATAACGGCGATATCCTGAACGCGATGCATGAAGGTCTTGCCGGTGGCACCACCGATCCTGTAAACCGTAAACCAACCGCAGCAGCGGGCGCAGACCTATCGGTTGAAGGCCCAGCTTCTGTTTCTCTAGACGGTAGCGCTTCAAAAGACAGCGACGGCACGATTGCAAGCTACGCTTGGTCACAAGTGAGCGGAACGGCAGTAACTCTGGCCAACGCGAATACGGCTGTTGCAAGCTTCGATGTGGTTGAAGTCGCTCAACAAGAAGTACTCACGTTCAGCCTAACGGTAACTGATAACGAAGGTGCTACTGCAACTGACACCGTTGTTGTAACGGTAACTCCTAAAGACACAGGCCCAGTCAATACAGCACCAGTTGCTGTGGTTACGGCTCCGGCTGAAGTGAATGCGGGTGATGTAGTCGTGGTTGATGCTTCGGCTTCGAGCGATGCAGACCAAGACACATTGACCTTCACGTGGGATGTACCTTCTGGTATTGATGCAACGGTTCAAGGTTCTTCAGTAAGCTTTGTGGCGGCGGAATACACGCAAGATACAACGCTGAACTTCTCTGTGACAGTGAGTGATGGTACAGATACATCAGTCGCGGCTACTTCAGTGAAAGTTCTTAAGAAAACCACAGGCGGCGGCACGTGTACTAACGCTTGGGATTCAAGTGCGGTCTACACTGGCGGCGACCAAGTGACTCAAGGAGGTAAGGTTTGGGAAGCGAAATGGTGGACAACAGGTGAAGATCCAACAACGACAGGCCAATGGGGTGTGTGGAAAGAGATCGGTCCTGCAAGCTGCTAACTAAAAATAGTGCTTAGTTAAATACTGACTAAGCATCAACTAAATCCCTAAAGCAAAGGCCAACCAGAGAATGTCTGGTTGGCCTCTTTATTATTTGTTTTCTTAACTGGCGTTCTACTGACTACGCTCGTTAGGCTTAGCTAATCAAGTTATCAAAGCTCTCGAATACTTGTGGGCACTTCATCACTCGGCCGTGGCCTTGGCCTTGAGTGGCAATCAAGGTAACGCGACCCATTTCATTAGCGGCACGCTGAGACACATCAAACTTAGTAAACTTGTCTTGCTCATCATGAACAATGACCGTCTGAGACTCACGAAGCGCTAACTTTCCATAAGGATCAACAGACTGAATTGGGTAGTTAAACTGCTCTTCCACTTCACCCACGACCGCCTCAAACAGTTTCATTGAGTAACCAGAACGAGCCACGCTGCCAAATAGATTTTCTAAATAATCCAACACAGGAGCAATTAGCAACAAAGGTTTGTTTTCTAATTTAACGTGCTTACATTCCAACGCAGAAGCCGTACCCATGCTGTGACCGACCAAACCTGCCACTTCGCCAACCGAATCTAGAATCGCCTCTAAACCGTTCACAAACGCTGGGATATGACCATGTACGCCATCGCTGCCACCATGAGCTGGATGATCGTAAGCCAAGGCCGTAAAACCTTTCGCGGCGATGTGTTCCATTAAAGGAAAGAACTGACTCGCGGTGCCTGACCAACCGTGGGTAAGCACCCAAACTGGACCAGTACCCAAAGAATACGTTTTTAAGACGCCATCACGACCTTTGATTTCACTCTTGATGAGCCCTTGCGGATCTGCATTTTTCTGCTCAGTACGCATTGGAGTGAGCAGCAGTTTACGTGCCGTTTTCTTTGCGTGGCTCGGCGCTAAGATGTAATGCAGATTGGTTGTAGCCCCAATTAGGCTGCGCTTGAAGCTGAACTTGTTCGATGTATTAAAATAGATTTTGTCACTCATGACCGTTCCTTGTATCGCCATCATCATCTGGCGGATCGAGCTCGGCCCTAAAAATCGAACGACCGTGCTATTTGTTAATATAAAAAATGGCGCTGCTGCGATTTATCATCGCTTACCACCACTTCTCTAAAATTTTGTTGTAAATCTTACTTCAGCAAGACTCACATGATTTGCGAGTTAACCTGCTGTATGTTTTAAACCGCTTTCCAACTGGCTACCAAGCGCTCGACACCACTCCAAAAATGAGTATGGCTCGCTTGTTGGCCTCGTAACGAGTAGAACAAGTTCGCACTCAAATAAAGGCCATATAATTCGAAGGTTGCCTGTTTAGGATCTAAATCGGCTCTGAACTGTTTGCTCTCAACCGCTTTTGCTACCTGAATCGTCAAGTAATCAATCCACACTGAAATGGTTTTCTGCAATGCTTTCTGAATTACAGATGTTTCACTGCCCGCATCTTTCCATGCATCAATAAACATGCAACTGCCTTGGAACGAATGGTTCCAGCCCAGCCAATTGTCGAGCAACTGTTTCAATTTCGCTTCAATATCACCATCCCCCAGTTCTCTTGCGGGAATGATGACTCTTTCGGTGAATATGGCGTTGGAATACTCGAGTACAGAGAGTTGCAGGTTCTCTTTAGAGTTGAAGTGTGCAAACAAGCCACTCTTAGACATACCACACTGCTTGGCTAACTCACCAATCGTTAAACTCTCAAGCCCATTTTCACTCGCAAGTGCGAATGCATGACTCAAAATATACTCTTTGGTTATCTTTCCTTTGCTCATTATTCACCAATAATAAATCTGATGGTTCATTTTTAGCACGTTCGTTCTTTTTTTCAAAGTTTTTTGCCTAAGCTCTGGGAATTAATTTCTCTTGTCTAAGAATTGTGGAAAAATGCGACAGTATTCAAAGGAAATTGAAATCGACTAACAAAGGAAAAAGAATGAACACACTTTGGGAACAGTTTGCGTTTTCGGCGTCAGTAACAGGCCCTATCTGTTTAATGCTGTTTCTTGGTGTGATGCTTAAGCGAATCGGCTTAATCAATGACAATTTCATTGATGTCGCGTCCAAGGTGGTGTTTCAAGTCACCCTACCCGCGATGCTATTTCTGAGTATTGTTCAATCGAATCACAACTTTTCAGCCAGTAGCGCGTTAGTTGCGTTTGGCGTCATCGCTAACTTTGTCTTTTTCTTGTTTACTATTTTCTCGACCAAATTGGTATTCAAAGGCTCGAAAGATCAAGGTGTGATTGTCCAGGGTGGATTCCGCGCTAATACCGCGATCATTGGCCTCGCCTATGTGGCTAATATCTATGGCAACCAAGGCGTGGCATTGGCTGCTATCTATGTCGCATCTCTGACCGTGCTGTATAACATTCAAGCCGTGATTGCACTTACCCCAAAAGGCGAAGACACAGGCGCGAAAGCGATTAAAGTGATCGCCAAGTCCATCACCAAAAACCCATTGATCATCGCTATTTTCTTAGCGGTCGTCTTCTATGCGCTTTCGATTCCTATCCCCAAAATGGTGACTGACGCTGGTCAATACTTTGCCAACATGACGTTACCTTTGGCTCTGCTCTGTACTGGTGGCTCTCTAGATATTAGTTCGCTCAAACAAGAAAAGTTGTCCACGTGGTTCGCCTCTAGCTACAAGTTAATTGCCTCACCGCTACTAATTACATTGGCTGCTTGGTACTTAGGGTTTGAAGGGCTCGATCTGGGGCTTATCTTCTTGATGAGCGCAGCACCAACGGCAGCGGCAAGCTATGTTATGGCGCGTGCAATGGGCGGAAACTCAACGTTGGCTGCCAATATTATCGCGCTAACCACTGTCGTTTCACTTATCACTTGCACGCTTGGTATTTTCGCATTGACTGCAATGGATTTAATATAGCTGCGACAGGCTTCAAAAAATCAATATAAGCCTTAAATCAAAGGCCTTCAGCTTTGATTTAGGACTAACTGATTCCACATAAAGACTGTTAGATTTTACGAAATTTTTCTTAGAGATCTGATATGTCTTCCGTTCAACATACGCCTTCACAACGCATCGCCAGTATCGAGTTGGGTCGAGTGATTGCTATCTTGGCGATCATTGGCTTACACGGCCAGATGGCACTTACTTATTGGCAAATCGATGAAGTGCCATGGATTGGTTATGTGCTCAACCAAACCGCTCGCTTCGCCGTGCCTCTGTTCTTCCTTATTTCCGGCTATCTGATTCAACCTAAGCTCACAGCGTCGCCTTGGACAACCTTCATTAACTACTCCAAACCACTACTTAAAGTTTGGTTAGCGTGGAGCATCATTTGTCTAGTCATGCCATTCAACCTCGCTAAGGTTGAAGAATTGGGTTACTTAGGCGAACGCCAGGGTTACTGGGGCTTCCTAATGAACACCCCCCTCAACTCTTTCTTAGAGGGTGGACTGGTTCACTTATGGTTCATTCCCGCTTTGGTGTGTGCGGTTTTGATCATCGCCTTAATGGTCGAGATGAAACTCGACAAGCTTCTACTTCCAGCGGCCATTCTGCTTTACGTCTATGGTGTGTTGGCGGGCAGCTATGCGAGCTTAACCGACCTCAGCGCGCCGTTCTTCACACGTAACGGTCCGTTCTTCAGCACGTTAATGGTGACATTGGGCTTCCTGATTCGTCAGCATCAATGGAAAGTATCATCAGCCAAGGCGCTGGGATTATTAGCGCTAGGCATGTTCATTCACTTTGCCGAAGCGGCATGGCTAACCACGTACGACATTGCCTTCAACATGAATGATTTTTTGTTTGGTACAGCGTTATGGGGAATGGGCGTGTTTATGTGGCTTCTGGCTAATCCAAACATCGGTGATTACGCGTGGGTTCGCGCTATTTCGAATCGCATGCTAGGTATCTACGTTTGCCATCTGCTGATCATTATCGTGCTGTTCAATGTTTGCGGAGTCTTGGGTATCACTGAACTCGGTAAAGACATCACCGTATTCTTCGGCACCTTTATCCTGAGCTTTATGTTGGTTGCTGGGATCGAAAAAACGCCACTACGACGCGTGCTACTTCGCTAAATCAGTTTTAAACAGCCACAAAAAAGAAAGGCAAGATAACTTAATATCTTGCCTTTATTTCATCATATTGAAGCTGAGATTATCTCACTCGAGAGGTGTTATAGGAACGCCATCGCGCCTTTACCTACCCCTTCATACGCCACGATTTGTAATGACTGGTTTTCTGCCAAGCTTGGAGCCACTTGATCTGCGATATAGCCTGCCAGCAATTCCACCGTGGTATCGGTTGGTAAGATTTCCGTTTCGCTCTTAGCAATCGCTAGCTCAAATTCGCCTTGAGGTGCGGTGTAGCGGAAGCCATAGTGGCTTTCATCATTAACGCTTTGCGCGTGTTCACTCAGGTTAAGTGATGAAACTGAAACTTGGTCTTCTTTAGAACCTAAGTAAATGTCTTCCCAGCGCTGAGCAAACGCCTGTTCGCGTTGTTCGTCACGCTGACCATCAACCACGATTTCTACTGGAGAACGATGACCATGGGCGATGCGTTGGCAGTTGCCATCATGCTTTTTCAAACCATGGGTGTAGTGATAAAACGCGCCATTAATATTCTCATGACGAAGGGTGATCTCTAACCCTGTGACGTTACTTGGTAGGTTATCGCGAAGAATATGATAAACGTGTGCGGTCACGCTCTCGATGGTGATCGCTTCTGCATCAATCAAGCAATATGCTTCGTCAGGGCAATGTAGGTGTAGGCTCTTGTCACCACGCAATACATCAACCTTAGAGTAACCGGCTTTGCTTGCTTGATGCACAATTGCAGCGTTTTGCATTGGCAGCAGTAGGCGGTGGTCAACGTGTTGATCAACAAGGTGTTTGATCTGTTTTTTGACCTTGCTAAAGTCCAACACCATGCTCATTTCATTCAGTTCACCAGACATGGTGACATCTAAAATCCAACTATCTCCTACGACCCCTCTGTGTTCACAGATATATGAAGAATCGATAACGGTAAGGTCTCTTACAAATAGGTTCAAGTTAAACTCCTTAGTGCTTTAATGAGATACGGGAGGCTGAATAATGTTCAGCAGGCACTTCGTCTCATTGATGTCTGATAAAATAGGACGGGCAGAATGTTACAACGAGCTTATAAAGTCCACCTTTTTACACCGTCAGTTGAGAATTGAACAAACTACGCTCAATTTCCGCTAAAACATAGACTAGCCTCATGCTAATAGCCACATTTCGTTAGGGTTGCCCAGCGATTCACGACACATTTTGCTTTAGCCACAAACGCGGCGACATTCCCGTAACATGCTGAAAAGCGCGAGAGAAGCCAGAATAGCTGTTGTACCCCACTTCATCCGCCACCCAATTGATAGGCTTGTTTTGTAACAGCAACGATTGAGCCACAGACACCCGCCACTTTTGTACATAGTCGCCTGGGGTTTCACCGACTTCACGCTTGAACGCTTCTATAAACTGAGTTCGAGACATCGCTGCCAATGAAGCCATTTGCTCTATCGAAAAGTGGCGAGCAGGCATTAGATGAATCGCAGTAACGACCGGAGCAAGTCGCGGATGAGCAAGCGCAGAAAATACGCCTTGATCGATCTGCTGTTGTTCAATGAGATGGCGGAAAATCAAAGCCATCAAGGCGTCACTCAACTTGTCCATTAGATATTGTTGCCCCGATGAATCTTGGCTCGACTCTCGAAATAGCACCTGTATCACTGGCATTAAGTTAGGTGCATCCGCAAACGGAATGACTATCACGTCAGGCAAAGCAGACAATAAAGGATTCATCTGCCCTGAACGATATTCGACATTCGCACACACGACCTCAGCACCTTCTCCCACGCCTTCAATCACATGTGGTGTGCTGTTCGGAAGGTAAATAATGCAGGGCTGTGACAGCTGCCTGTACTCCGTGTGCTCGCTAGACAAGGTCAATTCACCCGCGCTCAATACATGAAGGTGCCCTTCTTTACCTTGTTGCGGCTTAAATGACGACACTCCGCACAAATTGCCAGAATAGAAAACACCGGTACGTATCGAGAAGTGTTCCATTAGTTGTGAAAGCAGATCCATGTATCCTCCGAACGATTCGCTTACTTTTAAGTTCTTTTGTCCCTCTATAGACCGGACGAGTGGGCTAAATTACTTCAAACAAGATAACCAACACTGACAAGGAACTTGATATGTCAAACATGAAATCGACCAGTCAAAAAATCACTCTATTGGCCGCGTTACTAGGAACCAGCTTTTCGTTAATGGCAGCAGACCTTGATATGAGTGTCGACAAAAATGATCTCGCCATTAAAGGTTATGACCCTGTCGCCTACTTTGCCAATCAAGGGCCAGTTAAAGGCACCTCTGAATTCACGGCGACTTATAAGAATGCGATTTATAACTTTGCGAGTAGTGAAAACAGAGATGAATTTCGAGCTAACCCAGCAGCTTATGCACCTCAATATGGCGGTTACTGCGCCTTCGGTGTAGCAATGGGTAAAAAGTTTGAAACCGACCCTCTCGCTTGGAAAGTAGAAGATGGGAAGTTGTACTTGAACTTAGACAAGTCAGTTCAAAAACGTTGGTTGGAGAACACACAAGAGTTCATCCAAGATGCCAATAGCAACTGGACCACGATCAAAACAGTCGAAGCTTATAAGCTCTAGGTTCTAAGTTCTAAGTTCTAAGTTCTAAGTTCTAAGTTCTAAGTTCTAAGTTCTAAGTTCTAAGTTCTAGCATTCAACGTTTATCCATTGCCCACTAACAAAACGGAAGCGACCGAACGCTTCCGTTTTTCTTTATGACCACCCAACTAGAGATAAAACCAAAGTTATTTATCACACCACAATAAACAACGATATGTCGCTCAAGCTTATGAAAAATCAATAAGCCCTCAGTACGAATCAAATCCATTTTTATTCTATACTCCTAAAAGATAAGCTTTTCTTTTCATGGAAGAATAATGATATTACCTAGGATTTTCACACTCGGACTTTACGCCTTATCAACACTGACTTATGCCAACCCGTGGCAGTTCGTCAAAAGTGAAGATGGCATCATCATTGATAAGAGACCTCACACTGAAGGCTTGGTAGAGATACGAGCACAAATGCAAACGCCCACCACTTATTCTGGTTTTTTACTGTTATTGGAAGACAGCGAGAACGTGCCAAACTGGATAGACAACGTATCGGAAAGTCGTGTCTTGATGCAGATATCTGAGGATGAAAATATCGTCTATACCCAATTCAAAGCGCCATGGCCTGCTAGAGATCGCGATATGGTGACCTACTCAAAATACAGCATTGAGGATGGCCAGTTTGTCTTGTCGATAAAGGATGCATCTAACTATTTGGCGAAAGAGTCGGGGTATATTCGAATTTACGATGTGGACGCACTTTGGACGCTGCAACCGCTCACCAATGGCAATACTTACATTACCTACACCGCGTATGCGAACGCAGGTGGCATCTTGCCAAATTGGTTGATGAATAAGTTATCGATTGGCAGTGCACTGAGCACATTTAAAGGGCTAAAAGAACAATTACCAAAGTACCAAGACCAACAGCACCCTAACCTGCCAAGCGAGTCTCGCTAGCTATAGAGATAATTCCAGTCGCTAACCGTAAAAGCCAGATAGGCTATGGTCTTCTGGCTAGATCGCGAGCCAAGATAAGTGCTAAACCAAACACCTGAAGAAACAGGGCAATATTCTTATAGAAAGCCATTTTTTCATCGAGCCTTTGGATTAACTCAACCAAGGTCAGATTATCCAAATAGTAGTCATCGATTCGTGCTCGTTGCGCTTCTTGGGCACTGTTTATCAGCATCATAAGCTTGGGTAAATTAGCCAACGAGATGGCCGGCACCTCATCACTCACCCAACTCCGGAGTTGGCCGCGGAGCGCTTCATCGAGGATGGTGGCTGATTGAACGGTTTCTGTTGAGGGTTTATCTAGGTGAATCAGAATGGCTTCACGCTTGCGCTCTAAGGTTTCGATCGTATTCCAGGCCAGTTGTATTGAGTACACATTGCCGTATTTACGATCGTTGTATTCCGCTTTCTCCGCTTCAATTTTGTCTAACACCAAACTCGACATGACAATCGCCATGACGTTCAGTATGAGACCTGCAAGGACAATCGCCCAAGCAGGAGGAAGGCGCAATGCCATAATGCTCCCTAGAACATTTTATCAAAAGGTAGGTAAGCTAAGTTTAGGACAATCAAAGAGATCATGCAGATAAGCGTTAACACCATCCCCACTTTGCGGCCTTTAAAATTTTTCGCCAAGATCCCTTTTGCATGAATCACTCGCCCCAGAATGAACGCCACACCAATGACATGAATAAGCCACACGCCAGCCCCATTCATCTCTAACAACCCCATCAAAATCACTGTGATTGGGATGTAGTCCATAGCGTTACTTTGTGCCGAACGTGCTATCTGTAACGACTCAACACCGCCATCGGCATGAGCAACAAGATTGATTCGCCTCTGTTTAATCACCTCAATCGCCAACCAAATCATTACTACTGTCAGCAGAGCTGCGTAAAGTGCTGTTACCATCATTTTTCCCTATTACTTGGAGTTTGTTGGGCATGTTTTACCTCTAGACTAACGGATGAGGTCAACATAGAAGGATATTCGCGCCCGAACACTTGTAAGAGATCTCTCACACCGAACGTAAGAGATCACAATCAAGCTTCGCAGAAAATTCCTAAAACACAAACTCAACCCCTTGTTTTATATGAATCCACGCATATTTCTTTCGGTTAGCGAGTGCATTTATTTTTTCAGGTGGATTGTGAGTAAAGCCTCCGCAGTGTTTAATACACATGTCGACAGGGAGTTGGCGGGAACAGGAAAAAGCCTAACGGATTAGGTATCTTCAGGATGAAGATTTGATGGCTTAGGATGAGTTATCAGCAAGGAAGTTATGCTCTAGGATAGAGTCACTTATCAGGATGATGAGTTAGCAAGGACACCGCTAGGACGGCGATGAATTGGATAGGTTAAAGGATTTAGCCACGTCAAGGAACGATGCAGGGAGCACCAGTTACCTATTGAAAGATAAGTAACGCGCAGTAGCAGGATGGCTACGAAAAGAATAGACCCCGTTTGGTGAAAGCCAAACGGGGTTTCCTTTTTTGTAACGTCTAAAAGCTGTTAGTAGCTAACCGTTAATAGCAGCTAACCGTTAAAAGTCACGTTACAAAATGATGTTCATCAAGAACATTGCACCAAAGGCATTCAACACTGAAATCGCGATCATCACCGGAATGTAACGACCTTCAGTACCAATCGGGCCCATGATACGTCCCATGTATTGCACCTGAGAGCCCATCAAGTAGATAGCTGGCGCCAAAATAGCAATATGAGTGCCATTCAGAATACCTTGGTCAAACAGCGTGATAACCACACCTACTGCGCCGCCCATCGACATCCACGCGCCAATCAATACCGCTGCCGCTTCGCCAGGTAAACCAAACACCGCCATGATAGGTGCAAACACACTGCCCATCAGATCCAGCGCACCCGTGATTTGTAATGCTTTGATGATGACGAATGCCATTAGAACGTTAGGTACCGTAGAGGTAGTCGCAATGACCCAGCCTTTCTTAGCACCTTCAACGAAAATATCAGTAACCATTGGTTTCTTTGCTTTAACTTCGCTCATTATGCTACTTCCTCTTCCAGTTTTTGTTCTTTATCTGCTTTTGGTTTGTCTTCTTTGCCTTCAGTAATATTGAGGTAAATACGGAATAGGTTCGCACCGACAAATTTGAAAACAAACATCACCGCAACTGCTAAGCCAATAGACGAAGTTACAGCAAGAGAACCGTCCATCGCCGTCAGCGTGAACAGCACCGCACCTGAAGAGAAGAAATTAACGATAGCCGCACCCGCCGTGAACTGGAACATGGTGAAAACATCGGTTTCACGCTTAGTCAGATGCCCTTCATCTTTGAGCTGACGTGTCATCGCAGCACCCGCATCGGTACTTTGGAGAGAAGCGATCAGTGCCAAGCCTGAGTTGCCCGGAATACCCATCAAAGGACGAAGTAGTGGAGTGAGTAGTTTACGAGCTGCATCCAATGCGCCGTAATGCTCAAGAACGTTGATCATACCCAGCGCAAACATCACGGTCGGAATAAGTGTCAAAGCAAAAATGAAACCGTCGCGAGCACCGCTACCGCCTTTACCTCGCAATGAAGTAGTCGCAGCTTGGATACCATCGGCAGTTTCACTCACATCGTAAGCGACCTTGCCAAATGAACCATTAAGCGTCGTAAAATCTAATACGCCATACCATTCGTTGGACTGCATTAAACCTGAAAAGAACACAACCGCGAAAGCGAGTGCGATGTAACTGCCGATCGTGACTTTACGATCGGTTTTGGTTGGATTAGTCATAAGGACCTCTATACATCTCGTTTATGTGGAACAGAACACGTATAGATAGTGCAAACTAATGAGCAAAAGGTTACTGACCAAAATCAAATAGCGTATCGGTTTGAATAAAAGAACAACAGCAACATATAAAACTGTGATTTGGATTTAAAACTAGAAGCTATTGCTAAAAAGTTTAGAATATTTCACATACAAAACTAATCCAAATTCGCTTCAACAACGCAACCGAAAACACACACAGTCGCCACACAAATCAAGCTTAAGGCAAGAACCCCATACACAAGCCGATCTCTGATAATCTCGTGAGATATCTCTTACAAGGCTTTTTGTGCTCAATTTGAATTTTATTATAATACAAATACTTAAAAAGTGATTTCGCTTTTAGAATACAACCGTTTGCCTCCAGTTGATTGGATTTTAAGCCAAGCGGAAACGATGAGCCATTTTATAAAGGATTTGAGCTAAATTCGAAATTCCAGCAAATAGAGGTGCTATAGACTTCGCGCTGCCAATATTGAAGGAGAGCAGTGGTTAATATGGAAATGAAAACACTTAAGTATCAAGTAATGGGTAAAGGTATGTGGATCACAGCAACGGTTTCTCGCGCGGTTGCGGACCAACTTGCGATGGAATACCAATCCTACGGCTGGCCTGTTGAGGTATGTGCTGTAGAGCAAACAATGACGTTTACTCAGAATGCAGCATAATGTTGGCGATTTAGAAGAAGCTCTATCGGCATAGTGTTCGATAGAGCTTTTTCACTTCATCTCTATTTTCCAATGATCTCAGCTTTCCATCATAGTTTCTGATTTTCAACATAATCTATTGAATTATTAAGATATCTATCACGCTCCACATGGTTATTTAGGTCTACGCTTTTACCCGTGTTAATGACTTATTAACTTCGGAGCGTAATCCATGCTAGGTATCCAGCTTTCAGTTGTTCTCTCTTTATTGTTTTTTTCTACTACGGCAGGCGCTGCTACTGCTCAGTTGGGAGAACCTCTCAAACTCACCAACTCATTTGTTGGCTACCTATCCCTAACTATTTTTGTTGTCGCGTACATCGTTGTGATGATGGAAGAATATTTAAAGCTGCGGAAATCGAAGCCAGTTTTACTTGCTGCAGGCCTTATCTGGATCATCATTGGCTTCACCTACCAAGAACACAACCTCACTGAGGTAGCGAAACAAGCACTCGAACACAACCTACTCGAATACGCCGAATTACTGCTTTTCCTATTGGTCGCGATGACGTACATCAGCGCTATGGAAGAAAGAAGACTGTTTGATGCGCTTCAGGCTTGGATGGTGGGTAAAGGCTTTAACTTCCGTTCTCTGTTCTGGTTAACCGGTATTCTGGCCTTCTTTATTTCGCCGATTGCCGACAACCTCACCACCGCTTTATTAATGTGTGCCGTGGTTCTCAAGGTGGCGGGCTCAAACCCAAAATTCGTAAACCTTGCCTGTGTGAATATCGTAATTGCGGCCAATGCTGGCGGCGCATTCAGCCCATTCGGGGATATCACAACGCTGATGGTATGGCAGGCAGGCTACGTGAGTTTTAGCGAATTTCTTCCCCTATTTATCCCTTCAGTCATGAACTACATTGTTCCAGCCCTGATCATGTCTTACTTTGTTCCGACGACTCAACCCGACACGGTGCATCAACATATTGAACTTAAGCGAGGCGCAAGACGCATCGTATTTTTGTTCATCATGACGATTGCCACAGCTGTCGCTTTCCACGCCGTGATTCACTTCCCTCCTGTAATGGGCATGATGATGGGGCTCGCCTATCTGCAGTTCTTTGGTTATTACTTGCGTAAGACCTTACCCAACTCACTCGCTAAGAAAAAAGCGGTGGCGATTGCCAACAACGATGAGGGCGCATTGAAGCGACTCGGCTCCGTCGTGCCCTTTGATGTATTTCGAAGAGTTTCGCATGCCGAGTGGGACACACTGCTGTTCTTCTATGGTGTTGTAATGTGCGTCGGTGGTTTAAGCCTGCTTGGGTATTTGGAACTTGCGTCTGGGGTGATGTACAGCCAATGGGATCCAATTTGGGCCAACATCATGGTGGGGATCTTGTCTGCAATTGTCGATAATATTCCGGTTATGTTCGCGGTGTTATCAATGGAGCCTCAAATGTCGATTGGTAACTGGTTGTTGATTACCTTAACGGCAGGTGTGGGCGGTAGCTTATTGTCGATTGGTAGCGCTGCAGGTGTGGCATTAATGGGGGCGGCACACGGCAAATATACTTTCTTTGGTCACCTGAAATGGATGCCAGTGATCATGATTGGTTACGTGGTGAGTATCGCTGCCCACCTTTGGTTGAACGGTGACCTTTTTTAATAAGACTCTGTTTTGATAGAGTCTTATTCTAGAGGGTTGAATCATCTAATGGTTTTTCAACTCGTGTCCAGACATTGCTTAACTGCATAGCTGGACACTGATTGCACGTTAGCATGGCACCTTCTTGATGGATTCGCATTACCAATCCCGGCCCCTCGCGGCTATTCCCTGAATTAAGTTCAATGTTGATCAGGTCATCTTCGACATGATAACTGCGGGTAACACTGCTGTTTGCTGATTGATAAATGACTTGTCCTGACTCGAATTCGAGATAACTTTCATTATCTGCGTTCTCGTACATACCACTGAATAAAACAAGCCGAGGGACTTCGAAGGGACGAGTGGTATCCGTTAAGCATCCTGTTAGTAACAGTGCGCTACTGCAGCCAATTATTAGAGAGTGATGGCTATTCATTTGGGCATCCTTGCCTAGAGAACATGGTTAAAGAATATGCAACCAAATAAATATTTTCCAGAAAGCAGCCACTTTTATTGCGAAGTCACACTTTAGAACTCTCAACGTTCATCGGTAATCAATGCGTAATATTCAACAAAAAACCGACAGAAAGACTCTCTACTCCTCGATTCTTCCCTCAATAGATAACAAACGCTGTTTGCGTTCTACACCGCCCGCATACCCGGTCAGCTTGCCATTTTTACCAATCACTCGGTGACATGGCACAATCACTGACACCGGATTTTTTCCATTCGCTAAACCCACTGCACGCACTGCTTTTGGGTTACCGATTGCATCAGCCAGTTGTGCATAGCTCCATGTTTCCCCGTAAGGAATAGTTGTAAGTGCTTGCCAAACCGATTGCTGAAATGGCGTGCCCTTTGCCGCGATTGGCACAGAAAACTGGATAACCTCACCCGAAAAGTAACGATTGAGTTGGTCGGTGACCAATTCAAAGATCGGAAAGCCATCATCTCGAACACCTAATTCTTCAGGCTTGGTGGTGTATATTTCAAACCATAGACCTAACAGCCCTTCATCGTTCGCCTGTAAAGTCACTGTGCCCAGAGGGCTCTCGTAGTAAGTAAAACGGTTAGCCATGATATCTCCTAGCTTAGTATTCCGATTAAGATTGATTCCAACAATGGAATGTGGCGTAGCTTCCCCAAGGTGAAACGCTCTCTGCATTAATAGCAGGACGATGCTCGATGAACTTCTTCACCACCAAATCGCCTACGAGCAAATGGTTAGGTTCACTGAGCCCACGCAGCAGCGCATATTGGATCGTCCAAGGACCAATACCTTTGAGGTCAATCCACTTAGAAGGATGCTCGGCTTCGTTATCGACCATGTATTGGGCAAAACGCTTTAAGGTTTCCTTGCGACTTCCCGGCATCCTCAAGAAGCTCACATCAGCCTCCGCTATCTGTTTAGGCGTTGGGAAACTGGCTTTCTCATGCTCACCAGAAAGCTCTTTCACCAATAGGTTGAGCTGACCAATCGCCGCCGTTACCGAAACTTGTTGGCCCAGAATCGCTCTTACTCCGGCTTCCCAAGCACTCCACACACCAGGGATGCGAATACCACTCTTAGCAACCAAGTTGGGATCAATGGTGGTAAAGAAATCTTCAACTTTGCTGATATCAACATCAAGGTCGAACATACGTCGAATATTGGCGATCAAGCTTCTTAATTGGCTCATATCATCCAACTCAAACTCAATATCCAAGCTGCTCTCTTTGGCTAAAGTGGCCTTGAACCAGCCCGTCGAACCATTCACATTCACTGTGCGTTGGTAATAGCCGTCGCCCACCTCTTCTAAGCCTTCAATCATTCGTCGTCGATAAAAGCCCAGCAAATGATCCCAGTCCAACGGGCCATGAAAACTGAGTTGGATATGATTACTTAGGTTGTTACTTGGTTTGGCTCTTCGGATGTGACTTGGCGAAAGCTGCAGCTCTTTTTGAAAGGCATCATTGAAACGGCGCGTGCTGTTAAAACCACTCGCAAAGCCCACGTCTGTAATACTCATGCTGCTGGTATGCAGTAACTGCTTGGCAAACATCAACTGGCTATAAAGGCTATATTGCTTGGGTGACACTCCGATGTAATTGTCGAATAGGGTTCGTAGATAACGATCTGAAATGCCTAATCGAGTGGCAAGGTCGACAATCGACCCCGAATTCAGCGCGCCGTTATCGATTAATTGCATAGCTCGCAGAAAGGTGGTCTCAACCCCTTTCCACGCTGGAGAGAAAGGCGCGCTGTCTGGGCGACAACGTAAACAGGGGCGATAACCCGCTTTCAAAGCCTGAGCTTGATGAGAAAAGTATTCGACATTTTCTTCTTTGGGTGGGCTTGCCGGGCAAATAGGTCGACAAAAAATACCCGTCGTTTTCACCGCAGTAAAAAACATCCCATCAAAACGAGCATCTCGTGCATAACGAGCTAAATGGCACTGCTCACTCGTTAACGTACTGTTGTGATGAATACTTTTCGACATGTCGTGCTCTTCCCTTTGATCATAACCTTCATTCTGATAACTAAAAGTTTACCGTTAACTTCCATTGTCGCTAGCCATTTTCGGAAGCGAAGGTCAGATAAATCACAAAAAAGGTTTTAATTTTACTCAATTCGGCTAAATTTAACCTAGAGAAGGTGTTCTTCTCACAACGTCAACGATAGGTACTTAGCACGCCAAGATGCAGAGACCTATTGAATAATAAGGAAAAAGGCTATGGTTTTACACACGTGTCGTATTGTTTTATCAAACCAACAAGTTCTCACCAGTCAATCAGTCGAACAATCTCTCAGCTTTCTTGAAGATAAAGCGAGCAACGGGATTTCTAAGGTTGAAATAGACGCAACCGATGGACATCAGATCCATTCATATCTATCTCACTCTCTTGAAGAGTCCATTGAGAACTTAATGAACCTATAGCTTGTTGAAAGCATAACGCTTTGAAAACACGAGCTCTGCAATTTGGTGCTTTTGAAAATTTAGCTCCTTGAAAACTTAGCGTTTTGAAATAGGTTACAGATACCAGGCTTAAACTGGTTTAAAAACAAAAATGGCTCCCAAGGGAGCCATTTTTTATCGAATCAATTTTTTACTTCATCAGCACCATAGTGATAACGAATACCACTATTCTGGTGCTTGCTCAGCGGCTTGTTGCAACGTGTAAGCAGTCGATGGGTCAATCTCGTTAACCAACTTCTCAACTTGAATGATCGCGTCAACCGAGGTGCTGCTTTTGCGGTAGCTAAGGTAAATAGGGCGATACCAATCTTCAACACCTTTCACCTTATGAAGCTGACCTGAGTCGATAAACGGCTCAACCATAGAAACAGGTAAATACGCACTGCCACCTTTCTCTAAGATAAAATCTAAAGCGATACGAGCCGTTGAGGTACGTAGATACGGCGCGGGCACTTTTGGGTGACGCTCGGCATGTTCAGAACCAAAACGCGTTCCCCAATCGACATAAACGTATTTATGTTGGAATACAGATTCCAGATCATCTTGTTGCGTTGATACCAACACCAAAACCAAATCAGCTACTTTTTTACAGTTCAGCTCTTCCGCTTTGATCTGATCGAACGCAAAAGCCATATCTAAGGTTCGTTCTAACAAATTACGGTTCAGTTGCTCGCGCCCCATCACCTCTGCCATAAAACCATAACCACCAAAAGAATCGGTCACTACGCTCAAACAGTTTTGCAGATACGCATCCCAAATATTCGGTGTGCCACCCAGTGTTAACTGCAAGGCTTTGCCACTTTCCAACGACAGCTCAAATTTGGCTTGTTGTAAGGTAGACACCATCACTTCAGCATAACCAATCAAACGTTCACCGGAAGAGGTGAGCTTGATGTTATTGCGGTCACGAATGAAGAGCTGAGTATCAAAATAGCCTTCAAGCTGTTTGATTCGCGCACTCACCGCCGCTTGTGTTAAATACAAGTTTTCAGCTGCACGCCCAAAATGGCGCACCCTTGCAACCTCAAGAAAGGTTCTAAATACTTTCACATCCATCAAATACATCTCTGTAATAAATCTGCTAACTAGCCGATCTAGGATTGTTTATCGTAAAGGCAAAAACGTTTTGTTTCCTATTTTAGCCTTTTAACAATATTTTCGCGTGAGCAATAAACACTAATTTCTATCTAACCACATTACTGAGGCTGATATGTCTGAGACCGAATTCCGACACGGAAAAAAACGTTTTTATGACACCATTAAATTCCCACGAGGGTTCGCTAAGTCAGGTAATTTTACTCTGTCAGAAGAGGAAATCCTAACCTTGTTTGGTGACACTATGCTTGCACTTGAGACTGGTGAACTAACACCAATCAATGCAGAAGAAAAACACTTCATAAAAGTGTTGTCTCACCCTCATAAGGCAAAGTCCAAATTAGACCTTGTCTGGTTGAAATACATTCAACTAGCTCGTGGACGCCGTCGCTTTCATACCCTAAACGGCTGCAAACGCGGTGAAGTGCCAAGGGAAGAATACGAAAGTGAGTTAGTGTTAGAAGATTAGTAAAATAGCTCAAAGTGATACGTCATCGCTTTGGGCTTTTTTTTGCTTCAAATACACTTTTACGTCGTAAGTTATAAGTCTAGCTAAAGTACACCTTTTTACCAATATGTATATAAAATTCATAATGATAGAATGGCTAATCGTGACTAAAATGTGATTATCTTACACTGTACTTATTCACTAATGCCGTTCCACTTATCATCATAGGCTTAAGCCCCCTTCATCACCTTTCCTTTTAGCTATACTCATTTATCCGTAATCACGAGACCAGAACCTCCTAACCTAAACATCGCTCTATTGTGATAAATACCTCGTTATAACGACTGACCTAGACTCGAATAAGCTAACGCAATTTTCAGGGCAGGATTGATGTCTTCAGCGACTGTATTGGATTGACGTGACGATATATGACAAACGTATTAATCTTGTTTAACGACACCAAATATCCATACAAAAAATGTGCAATTTTGAGAGTTCTAGTCACAGATACCATTAAAAAAGTAAAAACTTGACCTAAAACAATAGCGGAAGTGGATAACTTATTTTATAATGCGAATTAATGTTTCAGAACACTATAAAATTTAATTTCTAGGGGCAAAATCAATGAGACTTATTCCTTTAAGCAACAAAGCAAAAGTAGGTAAATGGGCTGCTCGTCACATCGCAGATTCTATCAAAAAATTCGCTCCAACTGCTGAGCGTCCATTTGTTCTAGGTCTTCCTACTGGTAGCACACCTCTAACTACTTATGCTGAGCTAATTGAACTTTACAAAGCGGGCGAAGTGAGCTTCAAGCACGTTGTAACATTCAACATGGATGAGTACGTTGGTATCGACCCTAACCACCCAGAGTCTTACCGCACATTCATGCACGAGAACTTCTTCAACCACGTTGATATTCAAGCAGAAAACATCAACCTGCTAGACGGCAAAGCTGAAGACATCGATGCTCACTGTGCAGCATACGAAGAGAAAATCCGTTCATACGGCAAAATCAACCTGTTCATGGGCGGCGTAGGCATCGACGGTCACATCGCATTCAACGAGCCAGGTTCTTCTCTATCTTCACGCACTCGTATCAAAACGTTGACTGAAGACACTCGTATCGCGAACTCTCGTTTCTTCGATGGCGACATCAACCAAGTTCCTAAATACGCACTAACTATCGGTGTTGCTACTCTTCTAGATTCTGAAGAAGTAATGATCCTTTCTCTAGGCCACAACAAAGCGCAAGCGCTTCAAATGGCTATCGAAGGTTCTGTAAACCACATGTGGACTGTTACTGCTCTACAGATGCACCGTAAAGCTATCATCGTTGCTGATGAGCCAGCTCAACAAGAGCTAAAAGTTAAGACTCTACGCTACTTCCAAGAGCTAGAAGCTGAAAACATCCAAGACCTATAACCCCCATAGTCTTGGATAGAAGGGCGTTTTTAATAAAGAGAGCGTCTTGAATAGAAAAAGCCACTGAATGTGGCTTTTTTTGTGCCTGCTGCTTTTGTGTTTAATGGGAAGAGAGGTTTCGGGTATTTTTTATAGGCATAAAAACAACAAAGCGATTTCTCCAACAAGAGAAACCGCCATCATTTTAAACTTTGTATTGATACGAACGAACAGCTACAAGATATGTAGGATGCGAAACAAGTTAAGCAGGGCTGCAAACTAGAGCTAAGAGCTCAGCGCGTTATCTCGGCATAAGGTCGTAATAATGTCAGTGATAGCCAATATGATCGTCGACTTCACCTTTTGATTATGTCGCCCCAAGAACATTTCAAGCATTGGGCCAGACATAGTCTCCACCATCTCTGCGTCATATTCGATCGGCATAATACGCTGAATCGCGTGCACCTTGTTGAGCTCAAATATCACATCAACTTCTGTAAAGCTGGTGTCTTCGCCTTGTATTTTCGCCCACTCTTTCAAGGTAACGAAAACCTCTAGATCATCGTAGAGTTCTTTACTGATCACACCAAGCCCGAGTAGCAACTTAGCGCGAATCATGATCTCGCCTAACGGCCCACCACTGTTGAGAAGTGGTTCTACAACGAACTTAATTGCCGTGTCGTCTTTCTTGAAGATGTTTTTTAATACGGCATCTACTGTGTCATCCAATGCATCGTAAGCAGCCATTAGGCAGGCGCTAGCACTCTCAGCTTCCGAAAGGGCTTCGAGTAATTCAGTTTCATGGCTAGTTTGTATTGGCATAACGGCTCGACAATAAGAAAGTGCCACTGGTGTGGCACTTTGATGGTTTATCATTTCAATGCTAGATAAGCTTCTTCCGCTAGTTTAACAACTTCTGAGTCACTATTCAGCTCAGAATAATGCGCTAATGTCTCAGCAAAACCTTTTTCTGCGAACATTGCCTGAAGTTCAACCGCTTGAGGGTCATCTTCATTTTTGTAATGGAACGCAGCTGCGATCGCTTTTACTAGATGAGCATTTGGTAGCCCGTATTCTAGCGTACCGTTCAATGGCTTGACTAGGCGATCTTGAGGACTCAGCTTACGAATAGGTTGACGACCAACACGATCCACTTCATCACGTAGGAACGGGTTAGCAAAACGACCAAGAATTTTTTGGATGTATGCCGCGTGCGCTTCTGGATCAAAGCCGTAACGCTTAATGAGAACAGCGCCACTTTCTTCCATCGTTGCTGTTACTTCAGCTCGGATTACGTCGTCTTCGATAGAGTCTTTAATTGTCTCGTGACCAGCAAGTACACCAAGGTATGCCGTTACCAAGTGACCCGTGTTAAGCGTGAACAATTTACGCTCAACGAAAGCCATTAGGTTATCAGTGCATTCCATTCCTGGGATGTTTGGAATCTCACCCTTAAATTGTGTTTGGTCTACGATCCACTCGCTGAACGTTTCAACCGTTACCGCTAGAGGGTCTGTTTCACCTGCTTCTGCCGGTGGAACAATACGGTCAACCGCTGAATCAACAAAACCAATGTGCTCTTCAGTGAACGCCTTCATTTCATCAGAAAGGTGCTCTAAAACTGCTGCTTTTAATTGGCTAGTACCACGAACCATGTTCTCAGCCGCAATGATGTTCATTGGTGCCGTGTTGTTTGCTGCAGCACGCTTTTCAATGCCTTGAGCAATAGACTTAGAGATGATTTTTAGAACTGTAGGTCCTACCGCTGTTGTCACAATATCAGACTCAGCAATGCAATCTACTACAGCACCTGTTGCTGAATTTACCGCTGTCACATTCTTAACAACTTCAACAACACACTCTTCGCCAACAATCTTAACTGGGTATTCTTGACGTTCAATTAACGCATTTACAACCGTTTCATTTACGTCAGCAAACGTAACCTTCATACCAGCGTCAGAAAGAAGCTTACCAATGAAACCACGACCGATATTACCTGCACCAAAATGTAACGCTTTCATAATTTTGACCTTATAAATATTTAAATCTAGATAGCTAACCACTCAACAACATGCCTTGACGATGTGCCCTAGGCATCAAGCAGTAAGCTATTCAGACTGAATCTTCTTAGAGGAGATTAGACCGAAAATGAGGCCAGTAGGGGGATACTGGCCTCCTTCACTCAGGAGCTTGACTAGAGCTTGTTAGTTTCCGTTGAGAATACGTAGAACATCAGCAGGGTTTGTTGTGTTCTGTAGGCATTCCACAGCTTCTTCATCGTCGAGTGAATTGGTAATAGCCATCAGCACCATGTTGTGCTCATCGCCTTGTGCGGCAATACCGATAACCATCTTAGCGATATCATCTTCATCTTCGCCCCACTGAATACCTTCAGGGTACTGACAGAAAACGATGCCAGTTTTTTGTACGTATTTTTTCGCTTCGATCGTGCCGTGTGGTACTGCGATAGACTCACCTAGGTAAGTAGAGACAAGCTCTTCACGAGCAAACATGCCTTCTACATATTCTGGTGATACGTTGCCCAATTTGACCAGTTTCTCACCAGCAAACCTGATAGCGTCTTCTTTTTGAGTCGCTTTAAGGCCAAGGAAGATGCTGTCGTCAGTCAGTGCAAGCTTGTTACCTTCTTGTGCTGGAGCTGCTGCAGGAGCCGGAGCTTCTACTTTCGCTTCACCACTTTGAGCATTCGTAGCCTGAGCTTCTGTTAGCTCTGCAACTAGCTGGTCGTAGACACCGCCGTCTAGGAAATTGCTTAGAGACATGTGCATTGCACCTGGTACGGTGTTACGAGCACGGTCTGTTAAGTCTTTATGCGTGATAACAATTTGCGAATCAGCCGGTAGGTTGTTGATTGCGTAGTTTGTTACTTCAATATCTAGGCCTGCTGCTGCTACCTTTTTACGAAGTAGACCAGCACCCATTGCACTCGAACCCATACCTGCATCACAAGCTACATAGACAGCTTTAACATCCGCTAGGTTTACACCAGCTTCTGATGCAGCACCTTTAGAAGACGCTTTCATGTCTTTCATTTGAGCCGATGCTTTTTCTAGTGAATCTTCGTCATCACCTTGAGCTGAAGTCTTAAGTAGGATTGAAGCTACGATGAAAGACACAGCCGTTGCTGCGATTACAGAAAGTACAACACCGATGTAAGAGCCTTTTGGCGTCATCAATAAGATAGCGAAGATAGAACCTGGTGATGCTGGAGAGATAAGACCAGAATCGAACACTACGTTAGTGAATACACCCGCCATACCACCCGCGATTACAGCAAGGATTAGACGTGGGTTCATTAGAACGTAAGGGAAGTAAATTTCGTGGATACCACCTAGGAAGTGGATGATAGATGCACCAGCAGCAGACTGCTTCGCGCTACCTTTACCAAACACCATGTAAGCAAGTAGAAGACCAAGACCTGGACCTGGGTTCGCTTCGATTAGGAAGAAGATTGAGCGACCAATTTCTTCAGATTGCTGGATACCTAGTGGAGAGAAGATGCCGTGGTTGATTGCGTTATTTAGGAATAGGATTTTCGCAGGTTCAACAAAGATAGAGGCAAGAGGCAATGCACCCGCTTCAACCATTACGTTAACACCAGCCGCCAAACCAGAAGACAGAACTTTAACCGCAGGGCCAATCACGATGAACGCGATGATCGCGCAGATCATGCCGATGATGCCCGCAGAGAAGTTGTTCACTAGCATTTCGAAACCACTCTTCACTTTACCGTGAACAGCTTCATCGAATTTCTTAATTGCGATACCACCCAGTGGACCTACAATCATTGCACCCATGAACATTGGGATATCAGTACCAACGATAACACCCATTGTCGTGATAGCACCCACTACGGCACCGCGGTCGCCACCAACCATTTTACCACCGGTATAACCGATCAATAGTGGTAGTAGGTATGTGATCATTGGACCAACCATTGATGCTAACGTTTCGTTAGGCCACCAACCCGTTGGAATGAATAGTGCAGTAATGAAACCCCACGCAATGAATGCGCCGATGTTTGGCATTACCATATTGGATAAGAAACGACCAAAGTTTTGAACCTTAATCTTTGCTTCTGGTGATAACATAGGTAGAACCCCGTAATGTATTGGTTGGTCAAATGACCGAAAGTGTGTACTCAAAAGTCGATTAAAATGTATCACAACATTTTCAAAATGCACCTCAGCCCAACTTTCGTGATAACCATCACACGCAAAAAACACTTTCGGGTTAACGAGTACACCTTAGATCACAAAAACATCATGAATTTAAATTACAACGCCAAGTTAATGAGAATAGATATCATTAACATAAGATCTGGATCACATTTTATTTGTAATACTTAAAAATAAATAGTGATATAAATCACACTTAATAAAATATAGCATCTGAGATCTATATAACCCGTATAAAAGAACATCGTGTCACGAATAATAAATATGCACCAAGATGGGTAAAAAACCTAAAACTGTAATTTAATTACAAATTAGGCGACATTTTGCTTAACATTCAAAATGAGAGCGAATACTCACTAAAAACATGGACCAGTGAACTGCAGTTAGTATCAACAGTTGTGTTATTGTATTTCCCTATTCTATACAACAGCCCCTCAACATTAATCAGCAGTTCTACTGCTAATTGAGAAACAGACTATGCCAGACAAGATTTCCACATCAGCACTAGCCAAACAAAAAGGGATAGAAGCAAAGGCTCTATTCAGTGATTTGAAAACAGCTGGCTATATCGTGCGTTCACAGGAGCGTTGGGTACTCACAGAACGAGGCGAAAGCTTTGGTGGGGAGTATGTCGAACACAAGAAGTTTGGTGTCTTTATTGTCTGGCCAGAAAAACTACTCATCGACCTAGATTCTTTCTCTGGAAAAACGCTAACGGCAACTCAACTAGGCAGTGCCTTTCAACTTAGCGCAAAAAAAATTAACCTGTTGCTCAGCGAGCTTGGTTGGATAACACGTGAAGAAGATGGTTGGCATGTCACCTCAACAGGCTTAAAAGCAGGCGGTGAACAAAGGGAAGATAAAGCGACTCAAAACCTATTTGTGGTATGGCACGATTCGTTGGTTCGCAATAAACGTTTGAAGCAGTCTGTTGTCGAATTTCTAGGGCATGATGCTGAAAGCCACTCTACCGATGTCTCGTTTTCTAGCTTTCGTCAGAAATTTGAGGCGAAACACCGAACCTTAGACGGACATTATGTGCGTTCAAAGGGAGAGCTGATCATCGATAACTGGCTTTATATGGCGGGAGTGGTTCATGCCTATGAACGTCCGCTCCCGATATCAAAAGAAGTAATGAGCGATTTCTACCTGCCAAGCGGCAAGGTATACATTCAGTTCTGGGGAACAGATTCAGGCCCTATAGAAGAAGACAAACGAAATGCGACCAAGAAAGTTTACCAAGAGCACGGTTTTAGCTTGATTGAACTTAACCCTGAAGATATCCCAAACCTCGACAGTGTACTTCCCTCTTTATTACGCCAATATGGAATCAAAGCGTACTAACTGGCTGATTTTCGAAAACCAACACACATCCAGATCACACTAATCAAATCATTATGGACATTATTAACCATAGTGATTTGATGTGTTCGCTATTTTTCCCAAGCCAATCTTCTATTATCTTACACCCATCGACTTGAGCTACCGCAGATACTCGATTTATTGGGGCATGTTCGATAGCCATTTAAGCGTTCAGCCTTTTAGAGGCTGACTGTTCTAGAAACGACTTCTATAGAGATATAGCCTAAATGCGTTATCCGTTTATTGTTGACGTTACCGAACATAAAACCCTACAACATTTATATTGATAGATATTAGGATTCAACATGACTCATCCAATCATTTCAGATCTAAACACTCGCTACACAGCTAAAAAATACGATGCAGAAAAGCGCATCTCTGCGGAAGACATGGAAGTAATCAAAGAAGCACTTCGTTTGTCAGCTTCTTCTATCAACTCTCAGCCTTGGAAATTCATCATCATTGAGAGTGACGCAGCAAAACAGCGCTTCCACAATACTTTCGAGAACATGTTCCAGTTTAACCAACCGCATGCGAAAGAAGCGTCACATACGATCCTGTTTGCTCACGATCCTAAGTACACTAAAGAGAAATTCGCAAAGCGTGCTGACACAGAAGTAAGCTCTGGTCACCTACCTGCTGAAATGTACGAGCAGTTCTTAGGGGCTTACGCATTCGCAGAAATGAACACAGATGAGACTGGTTTCAACGGAAACTGGACTAAGTCTCAGGTGTACATCGCGCTAGGTAACACAATGCACACACTGGCTCGTCTTGGTATTGCTTCAACACCGATGGAAGGCGTAGATGCCGCTATGATCGGTGAAGAGTTTGCTGACGAACTAGACGGTCACGTTGTTGATGTAGCGCTAGCAATCGGCTACCACAAAGACGGCGAAGACTATAACCACGGTAAACCAAAAGCACGTCTAGCTCTTGATGAAATCGTGACGACGCTTTAACGCGTTAATTAAGATGACGAATGAATCAACAGCTATAACACGTTAAACAGTTACAACGCTTAACTGCTACAACGCTTTAATTTTTAAAACGCTTTTTCGTTTTACAAAATATAGTTTCAACAGCACTTCAGACTGTTAAATTACACTGCCTTGTTTTGGCCAGACACTCGTCTGGCCTTTTTCATTTCTGTATTTCGCATCCATCCTTTCTATCTCAGCTTTAGCCATTCCAGCCGCTTTTTAGACCACCAATACTTGATCAATCCACGTGTTCTAATTCGCGAAGCGCAGGAGTTACGCTATAATCCCCTTTGTTGAAACATGTCCCTCACCCTGCTCTTTCTGAGCAAACATCATTAATTTTCTTGCCAAACCGCTACAAATCCACAAAGTCATAAAGACACCTAAGATTCATTTTAACTACAAAACCCATCAGGTCAAAATGACTTGCAAAACAACACAAACACCAAACAAATACATTTAAAACAGACACTTAAAAACATGGCACAACTAGTGCAATGATGACCTTAGATATTTAAATAAGGTATTATCATTATGACTATTCACGTTAAATCAAATGTTCACTGGGTTGGCGTCCACGATTGGGAAACAGAACACTTCCATGGTAAGGAATACCACATGAACAAAGGTACCAGCTATAACTCGTACCTGATTCGTGAAGAGAAAACGGTGCTTGTTGATACCGTTGATCATCGCTTTACTGAACAATTCCTTGCAAACCTTGAGATGGAAATCGACATCAATGAGATCGACTACATCATTTGTCAGCATGCTGAAGAAGACCACTCAGGTGCCCTTTCAGCACTATTAGCCAAAATTCCAAACACACCCGTCTACTGCACAGAAGCTGGCGTTAACTCGATTGTTGGCCATCACCATCAGCCTGACTGGAACTTCCGAACCGTTAAAACAGGCGACACGCTCGATGTCGGTAACGGTAAGCAACTCATCTTTGTTGAGATGAAAATGCTGCACTGGCCAGACTCAATGGCAACATACCTCACTGGTGACGAGATCCTGTTCAGTAACGATGCGTTCGGTCAGCACTACTGTGATGAAAACCTATTCAACGATCAGCTAGACCAAGTCGAGCTTCATGATCAATGTCTGCGTTACTTCTCGAACATCCTCACACCTTTCGCGCCTTTGGTGAAAGCGAAGATAGAAGAAGTATTGAGCTTAGGTGTGCCTATCGATGTTATCGCAACCTCTCATGGCTGTATTTGGCGCGACAACGCGACGCAAATTGTTGAGCAATACTACGAGTGGTCTAAAGCCTACAAAGAAGATCGTATCACCATTGTCTACGACACCATGTCGAACAACACTCGCATGATGGCTGACGCAATCGCAAAAGGTATCCGTAAAGGCAGCCCAGAAACAGCAATCAAAGTCTTTAATATCTCTAAGCACGATAAGAATGACATCCTTGCCAATATCTTCCGTTCAAAAGGGGTTCTAGTCGGTTCATCGACCATGAACAATGTGATGATGCCGCAAATCGCAGCACTACTAGAAGAGATCCACGGACTTCGCTTTGCTGGTAAAAGAGCCGCAGCATTTGGCTCTTCAGGTTGGACAGGCGGCGCAGTAAAACGTATCGACGCTCGACTACGTGAAGCTAACTTCGAAGTCAGTGCGCCACAACACATCCATTGGAAACCAGACACAGACGCGCTTCGCCAATGTATCGATTACGGCATGACACTGGCCGAGGTTTGGCGTGTAGAAGCAGATGAAGTGAGCACACCGAAACAAGTATCACGTAATGTAACACCGCTTGAAGCCACACCAACACCGGTAAACATCACTGCCGAGCTCAAAGACACAACAGAGCTGAAGCCAGAAGAAGCGCAAGATAAGCCAGTACACAGTGCAGACTGCACTTGCTGGCGTTGCACAGTATGCGAATGGGTGTACGACCCACAATTGGGCGAACCCTACCAAGGCGTCGAACCCGGAACTCCTTGGGCGCAAGTACCTGATGATTTCCTTTGCCCTGAATGCCATTTAGGCAAAGAAGTGTTTGTGGAGAAGTAGCATGTCGAACATTGTTATTGTGGGTGGCGGTTTCGCTGCCCTACAAACCATCAAGATGGTACGTAAGCTTGACCAAGATATCGCAATTACTATGATCACCGCCGATGCCGGGGTTGAGTACAGTAAGCCGAATCTTTCGCACGCGTTCAGTCAGGAACAAACGCCGGAAACACTCGCAGTACATAACGCTCAACAATTGGCAGAGCAGTACAACGTGGTCATCAAAACCAAAGCACTTGTGAGCGAGATAGATACTGAGCAGCAGTGTGTTCATGTTGATGGCCAATCTATCCACTATTCAAAGTTGGTATTAGCGACGGGCGCGACGCCTTTTATACCACCAGCGGAAGGGCTTAAACGCAGCGCAACCATTACGTTAAATAGTTTGGAAGAGTTCGATAAACACAAAGCTCAGATCGATGGCGCTCAACGCATCACCGTGATGGGTGGAGGCTTGATTGGGGTCGAGCTCGCATTCGACCTTCAAACTGCGGGTAAAGATGTCACGATTATCGAACCCGCAAGTTATCTATTGAATAACCTAGTGCCACCTTTCGTTTCGCTTGAATTGGAAAGGGAACTAACAAAAGCAGGGGTTACCGTCGAAACCGACTCTGCAGTGTGTCGCGCAACGTATCTCCCTGATGGAGTGAGGTTGCAAACCACGTCTTCTCGATTGATACGAACCGATATCGTGATTGCCGCAGCAGGGCTAAGACCAAACACACAGTTAGCCACACAAGCGGGAATAGAAGTAAACAAAGGGATTGTAGTCGATACCATCATGAGAACCAATGTCGAGAATGTGTATGCGATTGGTGACTGCGCCGAAATAGAGGGGCGTGTGATGGCTTATCTTCAGCCCGCTATTTTGTCTGCAAACGTGTTGGCTAAGCAGCTGGCTATGGGTAACGGAGAGAGCAAAGTGGGCGAAGGAAAGCTCAGCTTGCCTCACATCATCACTAAGGTGAAAACACCGAGTTACCCGATTCAACTCGCAGGGCGCGATATTCAAACCGCTCAGAGTTGGGAAACTCGATTCGATCCTAAAGGCATTGTCGCTAAGGGCTTTAATGAAGATAACCAGTTGGTTGGATTCATTGTCACGGGAGAACACACCAAAGCGGCGTTCCCTCTGCTCAAAGAGCTACAGGCAAGCTCACCCGCATAGGCTCAATGACATACGCTCAATAATATACGTTGAATAAAATAAGCGGCATTCGCTAAAACAAAAAAAGCCAGTCAATCGACTGGCTTTCTTGTATCTGCATACTTCGTTATTGGTGCGTTCGCATTATCCAATAAACGAGATGTAACCTTGTAGGATAATCAGGTTAACGATATCGATAAAGAAGGCACCAACAATTGGCACAACCATGAAGGCTTGTGGCGACGGACCGAATCGGTTCACCAAAGAACCCATGTTCATTACCGCTGTTGGGGTTGCACCTAGGCCGAAACCACAGTGACCACCCGCCATAACCGCTGCGTCGTAGTTAGAACCCATTACTTTGAACGTCACAAAGTAAGAGAAGATCCCCAACACCACAGCCTGAACCGCAAGGATAACCAAGAACGGAATCGCAAGGTCAAAGATGTTCCAAAGCTTAAGGCTCATTAGCGCCATGGCTAGGAACAGTGACAATGATACGGTACCAAGAATATCAACCGTTTCGCTGTCCGTCTTATGCAGTTTAGTCACTTCAAAAACGTTAGTGATGAACACACCGATAAACAACGCGTAAACGAAGTCAGGAATCATCAACCAAGAAATTTCAAAAGTCGCCACCCACTCTTCTAGGTATTTCGCCCCCGAGATACAGATAAGAAGAATGAACAATACTTCAATCACCTTCTTCGCTGTTACTTTGTCTTCTTCATACTCGTTGTAAGTAACAAGCTCAGGAAAACGCTCGTGGGTTTGTGTGCCAGTGCCGTACTCAGATTCAAGCTGGTTTTTATCAATCAACTTTTGAGCGACTGGGCTACCGATAATACCACCGATAATCAAACCAAATGTCGCTGAAGCCATCGCGATTTCTAGAGTATTGGCAATGCCAAACGTGTCTGAAAAAGTTTGAGACCAAGCTGCGCCCGTACCGTGCCCACCCGAAAGCGTGATAGATCCAGCAATCAAACCCATCAAGGGTTCAAGGCCTAATGCCGTCGCAAGTGTTACACCTACACCGTTTTGGATAATGATGTAAACCGAAGCCACCCCTAAGAATAGGAATACCTTAGCACCACCTTTTATCAGCTGCGTGTAGTTAGCTGCAAGGCCGACCGTTGCAAAGAACATCAACATAAACGTGTTCTGCAGGGGCAAGGAAAACTCAAGATCAAGGCCGTTAAAGTGCAGGGCTGTAATAGCAAAAGCGACAATCAAGCCGCCGACAATGGGCTCTGGAATATTGTACTTTTTGAGAACCGGAAGCTTTGCATTGACGAAATGACCTAGAAACAAAACACTAATCGCGATTAGGAAGGATTCTAGTGGTCCAATTGAAATTAATTGATTCATATAACCTCTATTTTTTTACGTTCTCATCTTCCTTAATGAGTCTAGTTTTATCTGTAATTATTTGTGGTGCTCTACCTATATTTATACAAACTGGAGAGAAATTGTAGATTCGAAAAGCGAACACATTACTGCGTTCACTTGGTGTCATGTTAGTGACACGTTAACTTTTATAGGAGATAAAAGGATTTGTGACAACAATCACCTCCAAAAAGTTGGTAACGGCGCGAGTATCCTTGCCGCTGACTCTGCTTTTTTAATACCTAAAAAAGCAAAAAGGAGCTATTGCTAGCTCCTCTTTCATCACCATCACTGGTAATTAGAATTTTTTCGGTGCGTAACCCGTCATAACTTCAATGCGAAGCTCTTTACCAATTTTGGTCATCGGGTGAACAATCACGAGCCCTTTTACAGACTTCTTAAGTTTACCCATATCCGCTTGCTCAGCTTTTGTGATTTCACGGCTAAATGGCATATCAATCAGCGATTTACGCTCTTGATTCACATCAAAGCTTTCTTTGTGTTTAAGCTGTGCAATTTTCTTAGTTAGCTTCTTAATCTCGTCTTCAAATTGACGAACAACAGGACGATCATTACGAGTTTTAGCAGCCGCTAACTTGTTGCGACACTTGTCTAGACGGTTGTTAATTTGTTGAAGTTCGTTTTTAACACTCATAATAATTTCCTAAGATTAAGCAAGCCAATTCGGATTGGGGCGCGGAGTATAGCACAAGGGTTTACTTGAACCGAAATTTATCTGACAAATAGCCCTTAGAATGAAACATGATCTAAACTGACAATCAATCGCTCACCACTTAAGAGCTATTCATTCTAGGAAATATGGTTCACCATGAGATGGCTATTCACCCGATTATAAGGAGGTACGATGACATTATTGAAACAAACACTGACCTACAGCCTAGTCCTTGGTTCTGTGTTTGCCACGACTTATGCGTCCAGTGAAACATCCATTGATAATACGCTCCCCAACAACCTTATTGTCGAGTATGCACCACCTCAAACTGAACAAGAAAAACAGCTCAAACAAGAGATTGAACTCAGTGGCATCAACGACACCGTCATTGACCTCTCCAACCAACTGTTGATGTTTAACCAGCCTTTGGTGATTCAATACGGCGGTGATGAAGGCCCACTCTACGATCCGCAAACGCATCACGTACTTATCCCATACAGTTTTTACGCTGAATCACTCGCTTACTTCGAGAAGAACCAATACGAAAAAGAGTACGGAAAATCGGCACAAACGGGTGCCATCGATACCTTGCTTCATACGCTGCTGCACGAAGCGGGGCACGGCTATATCGAAGATCAAAAGATCGCCATTCTCGGTAAAGAAGAAGATGCCGTAGATAACCTCGCAACAGTCTTGCTGCTCAACTACGTGGAACATGGCGGTGATGCCGCAATAAGTGCAGCCGATATGTTTGCCTTTGAGTCAGAAGACCGCCCGGAGTATTACGACTTGGGGGAATACATTGATGAACACAGCTTCGATCTCCAACGCTACTTCTCAACCCTATGCCTTGTGTACGGCAGCGACCCTGAAGCTTATAAAAACTTGCTTGATGAAGTGGAAAACGACTATTTAAAAGATAGGAAAGAGTTCTGTATTGAGCACTTTGATGTGATCACTGGGAATTGGCACCAATACTTAAAAGAGAGTGATGAAGGTTAATAGAATAGATCGATACAAGAGACCTCTATAACGGAATCACTCTACAACAAAATAGAATCAAGTTAGCGGCTCAAACACCTAGCTCTGAAGCCGCTATCACGCGATTTACCTAAACTTTGACTTTGTACTTAAGATCTTGGGCTTCATCACCAGTCATGCCTCGAAAGCCCCAGCAATGCGATGGCTGCTCCTTGATGGTGATCTCGATATCAATGGGAGAGATAGACAGCTGCTTTTCTATTTCAGAAAATATCTTCTTAATCAGGCGCTTTTTGGTATTCACCGCTCGCCCTTCCATCATATTGATTTCTATTACGGTATAAGCTTCTGTTCGCCCTTCGGGATAAAAGAAATCATCTCTTTCTAATGGTACAAACCGATGCGCTCGTTTGTCATCAGGTAACCCCATCTCACTGTTCAAACATTGTTGTAAGACATTAGAAAGCTGTAACTTAATCGGATTTAAGCACTCTTTGATACCATAAATAACGATCATGACCATTCCTTTGATGTGATGTCAGGTAAAGAAGAACTAAGAGATAAGCAACGTAAGATAAGCGTGTCACTTGTTATCTGCCCATTGACTAATTCTTAACCCATATTACCTAATGACGTAAGTTAAAAAAGGTTAAACCGATTAAATTGCGAATAAACGCGACAAAAAACCATGTCTCACTCTCTCTAGCTTCCTGTTCAATACATCACCCCACATTGATCGAACTTCAACGAGCACGCGTATACATCTCTGAATTACGTACGAATCAAATCCGTACAGACTCAATCATGTATGAACTAAGGAGTGCTATGTGCCGAATTCAGCTGAGAAGATCACACGGATAGAAACCGAATCAGAAACACCCGTAGAGACTTCTCAAGAGCTTGCGGTGTTTCCTCTCCCGTTATTCATTTTGCCAAGGGGCAGACAAAGACTGCGTATTTTCGAACCCAAGTATTTGAAAATGGTCGCTCATGCTGCACAGGGAGACGGCTTCATCATTGCGACTCAGGACAATACCAACTCCGAACGTCTGAGTTCTTGGGGGACAAAAGTGTCTATTGTGGATTTCAATATGTCCGATGATCAAATCTTGGAAATCGACGTTGAAGGCGAACAGTTGGTGCAGCTTCACTCGTCCTTTCGCGACACAGATGATTTAATAAAAAGTGATTTCCGCCCTTTACCTCACTGGCCACAGCACAGCTATAAGGTGCCGAACGTGGTGACTGCGTTTCTTGTCGAGTTGTTTCGAGAACACGATTCAATCAGAGCACTTTACCCCACTCCTGACTTTGAAAGCCCTCAATGGATCTGTGCTCGACTCCTCGAAATGATGCCTATCCCATTGGAAAAGAAAACCAAATTCACAGAACCCGCTAGTTTTCCGTCTTTAGTTCCCTTTTTGAATCAAATCATTACAGGGCAATAAGCACTTTTATTCACTATAATTTTGTATAGTAGAAATTAATTTAAAATAAAGTGATCCCTACTCTCACTCTTCACGTAGTGTCTATCAAATTCGCATGATGGTTAATTACTATGCAAGTGGAAAGCAGAAGAACAGGGAACGGCAAGGAGCATGTCATTATCCCCGACAACAAACTACCTACTGAAAGTAAGGTACCTACAGAGCTCTCAAGCTGGCTGATTTTGGTTGGTTCAGACAGAGACAAGCAAGCATTTACGTGTTTGTTTAAGTTCTTTGCTCCCAAAATTAAGCGTTTTGGCATCAGCAAGTTGGGTGGTGAAGCCGCTGCCAACGAACTAGTCCAAGACACGATGACCAACGTTTGGAAGAAAGCGCATCTCTATAACGAAGAGAAAGGCGCAGCGACCACTTGGGTATACACCGTGATGCGAAACGCTGCCTTCGACATGCTAAGAAAGGTAAAAGCGAAAGCAGAGCAAACCATCGCTGACGACATTTGGCCGATTGACGCCATGGTAGCCGAATCACAAAGTGATCAGCTTCAGTTTGGCGATCATTTAATGAGCCGTCATGTAATGACTCAAATTGAAAAGCTGCCTCTCGCTCAAAAAACCATTGTGAAAGGTGTCTACTTCCAAGAGTTATCGCAAGAGCAGCTCGCCCAACAACTCGATGTCCCGCTTGGAACTGTTAAATCACGTCTAAGACTCGCACTCGCCAAACTAAAAGTTCACATGGGGGAACAAGACCATGATTAAACATCACCCAAATGCGGCAATCTTGAAAGATTTTGTCGATGGCAATCTAGCGGATTCGGTTTCTCTGATTGTTTCTAGCCATGTAGAGCTTTGCGAACACTGCCAAAAACAAGTAAGCATGCTGACAGCGCAAGCCGCTGACTCAGTCTTTGAAAACGACACAGCAGGGCTAAAACTGTCTGACAGCGAAATGGATGCGTTCCTTTCTGACGATGGGGAGTTCGATTTTGATGCTATTGACCAGATCACAGCTGATTTGTCCCAGGCTGTCGAAGTTGTTGTTGAAGCTCAACAAGAGACTGTGTCTAACACAACCTTCACGATCCCTCGCGCACTTAATTCAGTCGTAAGAAAAGACTGGTTGAACTTGGGCAAGATTTCTCGCGCACGTCTCGATTTTGATGACGAATCACACCACACTAGCTTGCTACATATAGATAAAGACGGACAGGTGCCTTGTCACACTCATAAAGGCTTCGAGATCACGCTTCTTTTAGAAGGCAGCTTCGAAGATGAAATGGGCGTCTACAACAAAGGTGACTTCATCTGGTTAGATGGAGAACACACTCATCAGCCTGCGACCAAAGAAGGCTGTGTGTGTTTAACTGTTTCAAGCGATGCCTTGTACTTCACCAAAGGGGTGAGCCAATTGTTCAACCCACTGGGTAAATACATTTATTAGTTTTAAAAGATTTACCGGATACGTCACAAGACTCATAGAGTTGGCTAGAAAGAAAAGTAAAAACCGAACTAAAGTAATGTTTAATAAGCAATAAAACACACAATATAAGAATAACAACGAGCAATGAGCGTAAGGAATTGACCAATGGATAAAAAAATAAAAATAGGCATTAGTGCATGTGTCGCCGGTCATAAAGTTCGGTTCGATACTGGCCATAAGCGTTCTCGTTTTTGCACAGACGATCTTGCAGACTACGTAGAGCTTGAGCCAGTTTGTCCAGAGATGGGGGTTGGACTTCCAACGCCTCGTCCTACAATCCGTCAAACAAGAATGTTAGACGACATTATTCATGTTTCTCGACCTGATGGTTCTGGCGATGTCACCGATGAACTGATCGAGTTTGGGCAAAACTATTCAAAGAATAACCAACACATCGCAGGGTTCATTGTGTGTCAAAAAAGTCCAACCTGTGGCATGGAGCGAGTAAAGGTTTATCACCACCACGGGCGTGGTTCGGAGTCGACAGGCGTTGGCTTGTTCACTCAGCAAGTAATGCAAGGCAATCCCCTCCTTCCAGTAGAAGAGAATGGTCGCCTCAACGATCCAATTCTGCGTGAAAACTTTATGACTCGTGTTTTCACATATCAAAAGTGGCTCGATCTTGTTGATGAAGGTGTCACCAAACATAAGCTGATTCAATTTCACAGCGCTCACAAATATCTAGTGATGTGCCACCACATTGAAGGCTACAAGAGCCTAGGCAAACTTTTAGCGAGTAACGATTTAGAGATCGATGAGTTGGCTGAAAAGTACATCGAAGGTCTGATGACGGCGCTAATGCATCATGCAAATCGCGGCAGTCATGCCAACACTCTGCATCACTTGCAAGGTTACTTTAAGAAACAACTGAGCAGCGCTCACAAACAAGAGCTCACCAATCAGATTTCATCATTCAGAGAAGGGCTAGTTCCTCTGTTAGTACCACTAACGCTGATCAACCACTATCTGATGGAATACCCAAACGAGTACCTACAATCACAAGTTTATCTAAACCCGCACCCACAAGAACTTAAGCTGAGATACGGATATTGAGCGACATTCTATGGATAAGACGAGACCTGAGGATTCACGATAACCCAGCGCTCGTCTCTGCGGTTGAAAACGGCGTCTCTATCGCCGTTTTTATTTCAACCCCGCAGCAATGGCAACAACATCACCTTGCACCGATAAAGGCGGACTTCATTTATCGCCACCTAAAACAGTTCGAGTCACAACTCGCTGAATTCGGTATCACTCTGCTGCACCTCAAAGCCACAGACTTTAACGATCAAGCAACTCAGCTCATCAACTTGTGCAAACAGGTCGATGCGACATGTGTGTATGCCAATTCAGAGCCGGAAGTGGATGAGCAGTTAAGAGACAAACGCTTAATCGCTACTGGTATAAAGCTGAAAATAACCGACTGCGATACGATTCTGCCATTAGGTAGCGTGCTGAATAAACAAGGTGAGATGTTCAAGGTTTTCACACCTTTCAAAAACGCATGGTTAAAAGAAGTGCAAGCGAAAGGCATCATTTGTAGCCACGCTCCTGTGCATTCAAAAGGATCGGCACAAGCAGGATCTGCGCAAGCAGATTCATCTGAAACGGATTCGCTTCAGAATCCATCACAACTGAAACAATCGTTAAGTGGTTTTTCTGGCGAGTACGATTTCGACTTTCCGCGTACCGATTCAGAGCGTTGGCCACTAAGCCAAGACGTCCTTGAGAGCGTGATCCCCAATTTCTTAGCCAATAAAGTTAACGATTATTCTCGCCTTAGAGATATTCCATCGGTAAAAGGCACGTCTGGCCTTTCCCCTTACTTAACCATTGGCGCTGTGAGCCCACGATGGTTAGCGATTCAATTGATTCAACAACAGCCGGACTTGTTATTTGATACTCAGTTGCCAGCCTTTTCTTGGCTTAATGAATTGATTTGGCGAGATTTTTATAAGCATTTGATGTTCCACCATCCTAAACTGGTTAAAGGTGCGAACTTTCAGCAGAAATACAACGGCTTAGATTGGTATCACGATCACCCGAGCTTTAAGGCTTGGTGTGAGGGTAAGACAGGCTACCCATTAGTTGACGCAGCGATGCGTCAATTGGTTGAGACAGGCTGGATGCACAACAGGCTCAGAATGGTGGTGGCAAGCTTCCTAACCAAACACCTACTGATTGACTGGCGCTGGGGCGAACGCTTCTTTATGTCGCACCTTATCGATGGTGATTTCAGCGCGAATAATGGCGGTTGGCAATGGGCTTCAAGTACTGGCTGTGATGCTCAACCCTACTTTAGAATTTTCAATCCGATCACCCAGAGTGAAAAGTTTGATCCGAAAGGAATTTTTATTCGTAAGTACATACCAGAGCTGCAAAATATTCCTGACAAGCATGTGCATTTTCCACATGATTACATTGCAAAAAACGGAATTAACAGCGAATACTGGCAACCCATCGTTGAACACAAAGAAGCACGATTGAGAGCCTTAGCCTTTTTCAAATAATTAGAGTGAATATTATGGATAACTCTCTATGGCTTGATAACTTTCTCAACATGTATCGAGAACTCGGAACCGACAATTTCGACGTGCTAAAGACGGTTTATCACCCTGATATCGAATTCCAAGACCCACTGCATCATGTCAGTGGGATTGTCGCGTTAACTCATTACTTCGAGAACCTCTACACACAAGTCACTAGCTGTTACTTCCACATCGAACACACCTTTGAAGTGAAAGATGAAGCATCCGTTTATTGGACAATGCAATTCGCTCACAAACAACTCAACGGACAAAAGCCGATCGAAGTTCAAGGGCATAGTCATATTAAAATGTTGGACAACCAAGTGGTTTATCATCGCGATTATCTGGATGTGGGTTCGATGCTGTACGAGCACATCCCTGTATTAGGTTGCGCGATCAAATCCATCAAAAAAAGAGCGAGCCGATAATGCGTATTATGATCACAGGCGCGACCTCAGGTATCGGCCAATCACTCGCTATAGATTATGCTCAACAAGGGCATCAGGTGATTGCTTGCGGCCGTAATCAAGACAAACTGCAAGCCTTAGTTGATTATCACGAGACAGACCTATCGCACTCGTCAATTGACCCACTCTGTTTTGATTTGACCGATTATCACAATTTCCCAGCACTCGACCAAGATAAGCCGCTCGACCTACTGATTTTGAACGCGGGTGATTGTGAGTACATCGATGATCCTGTTAATTTCGACGCAGAATTGTTTGAGCGCGTCATCAACATCAATCTAATTTCAATTGGTTACGCCCTTAAAGCTTGGCTAAAAAACATCAAGCCCGGCGGTCGCTTGGTTTTGGTCAGTTCAAGCGCGAGCTTTCTACCATTGCCAAGAGCCGAAGCTTATGGCGCTTCAAAGGCTGCTCTCACCTACTTAGGTAGAACACTCTCAGTTGATCTCGCCGAGCACAACATTCATGTCTCAATTGTGCACCCAGGCTTTGTTGAAACACCATTAACCGAGCGAAACTCCTTCGCTATGCCTATGATTATTAGTAGCGAGGCTGCCACTCAACGAATCGTAAATGGTATTGCTCAAGGAAAGAGCGAGATCGATTTCCCGAGACGATTCATATTAATAATGAAATTACTAAGAATGCTACCGACTCCAGTTTGGCAAAAATTCGCTTCAAGGATGGTATAACAATGAAAAAAATCGCCATTATAGGTTCAGGTATCTCTGGACTGACTTGCGCACATGTATTAGATAAGCACCACGACGTTACGGTATTCGAGAAAAATGACTACGTCGGCGGGCACACTGCTACGGTTGATATTGAACACCGAGGCAAGGCGTTTTCAATTGATACTGGCTTCATCGTTTTCAACGACAGAACCTACCCAAACTTCAACCAATTGCTTGAGCAACTCGGTGTCGAAAGGCAACCTACGGAGATGAGCTTCAGCGTTCACAACACAACGACTAAGTTTGAATACAACGGCCACAGCATCAATTCGTTATTCGCTCAGAGGAGGAATATTTTCAAGCCTCAATTCTGGTCATTAGTGTCTGACATCCTCAAGTTCAATAAGCAGTGTAAAGCCCAGTTCGAAAGCAACCAATTCACACCGGATGTTACCCTTGGCAACTTCCTGCGCGAGAATCAATTTTCCGACTTTTTCAGTCAGCACTACATCTTGCCGATGGGTGCGGCTATTTGGTCGACAAGCTTAGAAGAGATGGAAGAATTCGAACTCAAGTTCTTTATCCAGTTCTTCTACAATCACGGCCTGTTAGACATTGCCAATCGTCCTCAATGGTATGTGATTCCGAAAGGTTCGCGTTCTTACGTCGAGATCATCCTTTCATGCTTGAATAAACCGGTCGCGTTAAACACCTCGATTAAGCAAGTCACTCGCCAACAGTCAGGGGTTACCATTGAATTCGAAGATGGCAACACACAAGACTTCGACGAGGTAATATTTGCGTGTCACTCAGACCAAGCCCTACGTTTGCTGGGCGACGCGACTGAACAAGAACAACAGGTACTAGGGGAGATCCCTTACAGCCGAAATGAGGTGGTTCTACACACGGATACCAACCTGTTACCCGACCGTAAACTGGCGTGGGCAAGCTGGAACTACATGCTTGATGGCAACAGCCAAAGACCTGCCTGTGTCACTTACAACATGAACATTCTGCAGGGCATTGAAAGCCAAGACACCTTCTGTGTAACCCTAAACCAAAGTGACGTGATAGCGCCTGATAAAATCATTCGTAGCTTTGTTTACCATCATCCGGTACTTAATTCGAACACGGTAGAAGCCCAACATAAGCGCGAGCAGATCTGCGGCAAAAACAACACCCACTTTGCAGGCGCGTACTGGTACAACGGCTTCCATGAAGACGGTGTCCACAGTGCACTCGATGTGACCAAGCGCTTTGGCCTAGATTTGATCACGAGCTCAGTACGATGAACACTCGCACCATGACACCCGACATGGGGCTCGCATCCGAAAAGAGTGAAGAGCTCAGCGGCATTTACTGGGGCAACGTACGCCACCGCCGCTTTGGCGATATTACTCATGAATTTAGCTACCAGTTGTACATGATGGGATTAGATCTCGATGAAATCCCTCAAACAACCACTCGCAGTCGCTTATTCGGTACTCAGTGGTACAACCCGATTCGCTTTGTCGAATCGGATTATCTCGCTGAAAAAAAAGAAAATGTCACGACTGATGAACCTAAATCACTTAAGCAACGTATAGCATCCAAAGTACAACAACTTGGTGGGGTTTGGTCTGTAACAAACCGTGTGACGATGCTGGCTCAGTGCCGTTGTTTAGGAATTTATTTCAGCCCAATTAACTGTTTTTTCTGTTACGACGAGACTGGTGATTGTCGCTATATGTTAGCCGAAGTGAGCAACACGCCTTGGCGAGAAAGACACTATTATCTCATCGACATGCACAAAGAGTTGAAAGTAAAAAAAGAGTTTCACGTTTCACCGTTCATGGATTTAGACATGAACTACTTGTGGAAAATAAAGCCACCAACGAAACGGACGTTAGTTCACATCGAGAGTCATCGTAGCGACAAGATTTTTGATGCCACACTAGCACTCTCAAAGCAGTCGGTAACAAAAGCAAACATTAGGAAAACGGTACTGCGGATCCCAGCAATGACAATCAAGGTTGTAATGGGTATCTATTTTCAGGCTCTCAAATTATTTCTGAAAAAAGTACCGTTTGTAGCGCATCCAGATTCAGCGTCTAAAACGCCTTAAAGATGTCTTAATTGAAGGCTTGGGTTGGCTTAACGAGACCAACACTTCTAACCCTCAGCCAGTAAAACTAAATTTAAAACAATTTCTCAGCGAGGTTTCCATGGAACAGCTTGCAAAACAAAACAACAACGTAGAACAACAAGCTAAAGCCGTTGCTGTTTCAAGCAACTGCAAATATCGAGCTCTGATTTTCAAGGTTCTAGAACGTCTGCAATTCGCAAAACTCGAAGTGATTGAACGTGACCAACATTCGGTGTTCGGAGACAGAGAAGCGACCTTAAGCGCTCAAATCGTTATTCATGACGCGAGCTTCTATCGAGATGTTGTGACGAGCGGCAGTATTGGTGCATCTGAGGCCTATATTGATGGAAAATGGACCAGCCCAGATCTCACCAAAGTGATACAAATCATGGCTCGAAATCAAGCACAGTTAGACGAGCTTGACGACAAGACGCAATGGATTTCACGAATCAAAAATTTACTGCTACGCCGTAAGAACGCCAACACCGAGCAAGGCTCCAAACGTAATATCCTCGCCCACTACGACATTGGTAACGAGCTGTATGAACGCTTCCTAGACAGTTCAATGCAATACTCTTCCGCTATCTACAGCGAAGATGCGTTAACCCTGTCGAAAGCACAACAGAACAAAATGAAAACCATCTGTGAGCGTTTAGAACTGTCTGAATCAGATAACGTGGTTGAGATAGGCACTGGCTGGGGCGGACTAGCGATATTTATTGCTCAGCACTACGGCTGCCACGTTACGACCACGACCATTTCAGATGCTCAGCACGAGCTGGCAGAACAGCGAGTCAAAGCGCTCGGCTTAACCGACAAAATCACCCTACTGAAAGAGGATTATCGCAACCTCTCTGGTGAGTATGACAAGTTGGTGTCTATCGAGATGATAGAAGCGGTCGGACATGAATATCTGCAAACCTTCTTTGAAAAGTGCTCTTCTCTGTTGAAGCCTTCAGGAAAAATGCTGATTCAAGCGATTACCATTGCCGACAGTCGTTATGATAAATACCGTAAAGGCGTCGACTTTATTCAGAAGTACATCTTCCCCGGTGGTTGTTTACCTTCGATTGCCGTGATGACTCAACATCTTGCCACCAGCACCGACCTTGTCGTCCAAGAAATTGATGACATTGGCCTTCACTACGCTCGAACACTCAACGACTGGAACATCGCCTTTGAAAACAGCTGGGAAGAGCTCGAATCATTAGGTTATTCAGAAGAGTTTAAACGCCTTTGGGTTTTCTACTTCTGTTACTGCGAAGGGGCATTCCTAGAGCGCGTGATCAGTACTCATCACCTTGTCGCAAGAAAACCTCGTTACTTTGGAGCAAAAGATGAAACGGTTTTGGATTATTAATCTCGTTCTGTTTCAAGCGACCTGGGTTTGCAGCGCATTCTTTACCGAGCAAGCCCCGTTCGTCACGCCATTGATCGTGGTAGTTCACTTCCTTCTCTCTCCAACTCGCAGTAGCGACTTGAAAATACTCGTCTTATTACCATTGGGGCTATTGCTTGATAGCCTCATGCTCCATTTCGGTATTTTTGCCGTCGACTCTGAAATTGCTAATCAATCTTGGTTCCCAGTTTGGCTCATTTGCCTGTGGATCATGTTCTTAATCAGTTTCAATCACAGCCTGAATTGGCTTTTAAAATGCTCAAAAGTGATCTTGTTTGTCATAGGGTTCGTAGCAGGTACTAGTAGTTATTGGGGAGGCATCAAAGCAGGCGCCCTTCTTACGACTTGGCCAGATGCATCGGTGCTCGCTGCCCTTGCAATAAGTTGGGGGATTTTGTTGCCCTTACTGGTGGCCGCTTACTCCAACTTAGTACAACCCAAAATGGCAACAACGAGGTGACTTATGGCTTTTCCACGCAACCCTACGCAAGCGTTCAAATCTGAGAGCGATAACAGTCGCGTTCGCACTCAAACAAGCGAGCAATCAATAAATCGACTGTTTAGCTTAGTCACCTTAACCCTCATTTGTGTGGCACTCCTGTTCACCGGAAATGCGAAGGCCTCCGCTGTAGATAATCTAAGCAAACGCGGCCAAGGTGAGATGAGCTACCTGTTTTGGACACTCTACTCAGCTGAATTCTACGCGACCCCAACCAATTCTGAACGCGCTTTAAAGCTTGAATATTACCGTGCGATTGACAGCAAAGACCTCGTTGATGCTACCCAAGATCAATGGAGCAAACTTGGTTACTCCAACAACAATATCCAACGTTGGTTGAAGCCTTTGTACGAGATGTGGCCTAACGTAGAAGCAGGAAGCACACTCACTATCCGCGTAACCGAAGACAACGTGAGTCGTTTTTATTTCGATGAGCAGCCTATCGGTATCATCCAAGACAAGCAGTTTGGTGACGCTTTCTTAGCGATTTGGTTATCTGAAAACACCTCTGAGCCCGGTCTACGCAAACAACTTTTAGGTTTGAATAAATGAATTCAAAAATAAAAATAACAAAATTCGCTCTAGCACTGCTCTCTCTCATTTGGCTGGCGGGTTGTGGTTCTGCCAATTTAGAGAACCACGCAGACACGACCCCAGAGCTAAAGCTGGAAACCTTCTTTGACGGTGAATTGATGGCCTACGGCATCGTGCTTGACCGCTCTGGTAACCTACTGCGCCGCTTTGATGCCAAGCTCATCGCTACTTGGGATGGAGACAACGGAGAAATCAAAGAGTGGTTTTCCTTTGCTGATGGCGAGCGTTCAACCCGCGTTTGGAACCTCATCAAAACCGGTGACAACACCTACACAGGCACCGCCAACGATGTCGTGGGCGCGGCATATGGAGAGACCCAAGGTTCAGCGCTTTACTGGAAATACGATTTGGAAATCGAAGTAGACGGTAGCACTTATGAAGTAGTGCTTGATGATTGGATGTTCTTGATGGACGACAAACGCCTGTTCAACAAAACCGAGATGTCTAAGTTCGGCTTTAAAGTCGGTGAAGTGATTTTGTATATCGAGAAACTTTAATTAACTGGCGTTTCTGATTAGCAGTTCCATCAGCAATAACCTCGATCCCAAAAGACAATCTCAGCCCACAATGTAATCTCAACCCACAACAGAAAATTGTGGGTTGTTCTGTTTAATCCCTCGAATAGCATACCTGTATGCTCAAACCTTTGTGCTAAGATGCGCCACCAGCATACAAATGGGCTAAACTCAGTTGAGCGAACGTGATACACAGTTCCACCAATTCAGAGCACTTCCCCATTGGTTTCGCTAAGCGTAGATCCCCTACCATGAATAATTGAAAAGGCTTTAAAGCATGAGCAAGTTGACCTCAGCGGAGCGTAAAGCTCGCGACAATGAACGTTTCTCACAACGTGTAAACGACCGCAGAGAAAAAGGCGAAGACGTAGTTGCTTACGCACTGACCAACAAGAAAGCTGTAAAATTCCTGACTAAGTCGGAAAAGAAACGCTTCAATGAAGCAAAAGTCATTCGCCAAGAAGAACAGCGAGTGAAAGATCAAGAAGAGCTCAACAGAATCGAAGACTCATTCACGACCAAACAGTTCGACGACGAGTAATCTGATTTTCAAAAGCGCTGGCCCTATGCCGGCGTTTTTACTTTTTAGTACTCCTTCTTTTTTCCTTCCTACTTACTTCACTTTCTCAAACCTCAATTCTATCGAGCAATCTTAGTCATTAGCCTCAGCATCTTGGTCTTAGATCTCAGAAAACAAGCTTTCAAAGCCTTACTATCTCGATTCAATTCAACAATCCCGAGTCCCCATGATTTTAATCACCGGATCAAGCAGCGGTTTAGGCGCAGCTTTAGCTAAGCAATATGCGAACACATCAAACAGCCGTCAGCGCTTAATGATCACTGGCCGCAGCTCACAACGTTTAGCTGAATTAGCGAAAAACCTGCCAGCAGATACCGTTAGCCAAACCTGTGATCTATGTGACCCGCACTCCGTGAGCGAACTGCTTGATGCATTGCCAGAAACACCAAAACTGGTGGTTCACAGCGCTGGCAGTGGATACTTCGGTAAGATAGAACAGCAAGATCCAGCGGCGATCAGTGACATGCTAAAAAACAATATCGAGTCCTCGATATTTCTGATTCGCGAGCTGGTTCAGCGTTACAAAGATCAACCCGTCACCATTGCAGTCGTGATGTCGACCGCGGCTCAAGGCGCGAAAGCAGAAGAGTCCACCTACTGCGCAGCAAAATGGGCAGTAAAAGGCTTTATCGAATCGGTAAGGTTAGAGCTCAAAGGTCATCCGATGAAAATCGTTGCGGTTTATCCCGGCGGAATGGCGACAGAGTTTTGGGGAACTAGCGGCAAAGCGATGGATACTTCAAGCTTTATGACAGCTCAAGAGGCTGCTCAGATGCTGCAACAGGCGTTAACCAGCACTGAGCATGGATTTGTATCAGATATAACGATAAACCGCGGTTAACGGCTAATGAGAGCATCGAACAGGTAAACAGAGCTATTCGAGCTAATTATTTGTGAGGGTGAGCATGAAAGTGTGCGACAATGCTCGGCGTAAATTCATATTCAAGGTTTATTATGAAACTTCTAGTTCGTAACCTATCGCGCTCTACTGCTGAGCAAGACATCCGTGTTCTATTTTCTGAGTTCGGCTCAGTAAAAGAGTGCAGCCTAGTTTTAGACCAAAACACTGGCGAATCTAAAGGCTTTGCATTTGTTGAAATGCCAGAGCACGAAGAAGCGAAAGCGGCACTAAACAAACTGAACATGTCAAAGCTTGGCAGCAACACGATTCGTGTAAAAGTCGCTAACTCTTAATTAGAGTAAACGCTTTATAAGCCACATGGCTTAGCTTAAGCAGCACAAGCACAGATGATAAAGCCCGTAACGATATTCCGCTGAAAAACGTAATATCGTTACGGGCTTTTTGCTGCTCGCGATTCTCTTTTCACAACACGACCGATTCACTTATCGTTTGCGCTTACAACCCTTCATATTCATCAATAGCAAGCCTTGCTTCTGCCATTGAACACCCTGATTCCATCACTAACTGCGCGACCGTCATCGAGGGCGTAGCGGCTAACAACGATGCCAAACACACCACAGGCTTAGGTAGTACTTTGTCTATTGCAGTTGCTATCCAATCGTCTTTTTCATGAGTTAACATGGTTTTAAATTCAATGAGTTGATGATCTTGAGCCACCAACAGCCAGTTGCGTGAACGCCGCACTCGCTTCAACTGGCATCCACACACAGTCGCATTCGCCATCACTTGGCTTTTATCACTCACACGATGTACAAAACTATTCAGTGGGACACTAAACATAACTCTCTGCCAACCAATCTATACCAATCATTCAAGCGCTCTCTAACTACCACTCAGCAACTCTAAATGCTCTATCAATAACTCAATAACTCAATAACTCAATAACTCAATAACTCAATAAAATCATGCTTAGAATTACACAGACACAAAAAAACCGCCAGTGATGCGCTAAGCAGCCTCGCGGTTTTTCGTTATTTACAGCCCAATGCTCAGCAGCAGATTTTTGAATTGCCACTATCGCAGCAGTTTGAACTCCCCTGACTTTCTCGCTCAAAACCCTCAATCGCATCAGCCAACGCAGTAAATGATTGCTCAATATTGTCACGCGAGGTGGCGATGTTCATTCGCATAAAATGATAACTTTCAGCGCCAAACCAACCGCCCGGCGTTAACCCCATTTTAGCTTGTTCAAACACCACACTTTTCAATTCATCTTCCGAAAAGCCTAAGCCAGCAAAATCAAACCACACTTGGTAAGTACCTTGCGGTTGGAAGACTTTTAACTGAGAAATTCGCTGCTCTGCAAATTCGGAAATCCACTTAACTGTGTCTTGCAGATACGCCAGCATACCATCTAACCACTCTTCACCTTTCTCAAAGGCGGCAATAGTCGCAAACGTCGTCAAAGCATTACCATGGTCAAGGTACATCGCCGCGACATTGGTTTTGAACGCTTCAAATAGCTCATTGTTGTTGGTGTACACATAGCCGTTTGAGATGCTGTGCATGCCAAAGGTTTTCGCCGGAGAGCCAATCAAGGTGATGACCTTGTCGTAATCAAAGCTGGTCAAGCTCGTGAAAGCGTGACCTTCAAAGATAATGTCTGAGTGGATTTCATCGCTGATGATCAGCACATCGTGGCGCTTGGCGATCTCGATGACTTGTTCAATTTCTTGCTGCATCCACACACGACCCGTTGGGTTGTGAGGATTACAGAAAATCATCGTTTTTACTTTGTGTTCGATTATCTGCTGTTCCATACCATCGAAATCAATGCGGTAACCTTGCTCATCATTAATCAGTGGGCTGTTCACCACCTGACGATTAGCCTTGTTCACCAAGTTAGAAAACTGGTGATACGCTGGCGTATGGATTAGCACACCATCACCTTCATTGGTGAATTGACGCAGTAACAACGCAATACCAGAAAGCACACCCGGAACCTGAACGAATTTGTCTGAAGACAGATTTAAACCATGACGCTTTGAATACCATTGAGATAGCGCCTCAAACACCGCCTGTTCATTGAACTCATAAGAGTACACACCACGTTCAACCAAACGATTCAGCTCTTGAGTGATCGGCTCTGCTACCTGAAAATCCATATCAGCCACCCAATATGGGAAGACATCAGTGGTGTTGTAGATACCTTGTAGCATCTGCGGTTTACTTTTAATAAACGCATTTTCGCCGTAGTTAGATGCACTGTTAAAGCTGGTCATATAGATTTCCCAAAGTTTACATTCGATAATTTGTAATCAAATCGATCACACTCATATCAGTAAGACGTTTTCTTTTTTGAAAAAGACGAAAAATGCACAAAAAAACGTCATTAAAAACACGATTTATATCTTAAAGTGAGTGGGCGTTTGCTGATCGCCCCTAAGAATCTCTATAAAGGCTCTGATTTTCTTCAAGTTATACATATCGCGGTGCACCAAAGCCCAAACAGGCATCGGCCAAACCAAACTGGAAGAAACTGAGATCAAATCCTCATCTCTCTCCACAAACTCCCTAGGCATAACCGCAATACCACACCCCGACTCCAAAGCTCGTGCGGCTACCTGAACACTCGAACACAGAAATACAACCTGCGTTTCTGGCACCGTGTCGTAGATCCATTCATTCCACAGCAAATGTTGTGGCCTCTCTTTCATGGCGATAAAACGATGCTGCTGCCAATCACTGTTTTGCGGTAATCCATACTGCTCGATATAGCTTTTGTGCGCGCACAATACCATCTCCACACTGGCGATTGGGAACACGATATTGTCTGGCGTCGTAGGTTTATCGCCACTACGAATCGCAATATCCGCCTCACCATATTCAAGGTTAAATTTCCTCAAATCACCAATAAAATCAACACGCATATTGGGATAACAACGCTGGTATTGTTGGATAACTGGCATCAGCATACTTGCCATGTCGTTTATTGCAGTAACGGTTAACGTGCCAGAAAGTGCCTGTTCTTTACTTTTGATTTGTGCGCCCAATTGCGAGAAGTGATTCTCTGTCACCTCACCTAAGCGCATGATATCTAGCCCGGCTTCGGTCGGTAAATAACCTTTGTCATTTCGTTGGAACAACAACACACCAAGCTCAGCTTCGAGAGTGTCGATATGCCTCATCACGGTTGAACGGTGCACGCCCATTTCTTGAGCGGTAGCACTCAGTGTTTGGTGTTGAGCTAGCTTATAGGCTGTTCTTATCTCATTCCACTTATCCATTTTCTCGCCTTTTCAATTATCTGCCTCTCGAAGTTGTGCGTTGCAAAAATGCACACCTCTGTTTTATTTTCGCTCATTTATTACAAATATGAAACGCACTAAGCTATTTCCCCATAGATAAGTGGCTTCTGTGGTCGACAAACGACCTGCCGCAAAAAAGACAAAGTATGAATAAAGGGCAAAATATGAAAAAGGTAGACGTACTCATTATTGGCGGTGGTTTCGCAGGCGTAGCAGCCGCGCAAGAGCTTGAGAAAAAAGGCGTGAGCACGTTATTGGTGGATAAAAAAGACTACTTTGAAGTGACCTACGCGACTCTTCGTAATGTGGCAGCACCAGCGGTGACCAAAGACGATGCTAGAAAGCCCTACCAATCTTTCTTGAAAGGCGCTTTTCTTCAAAGTGGTGTCAGCGAATTAACACGTAACCAAGCCACATTGGATAACGGAAGTACCATTGACTTTAAGATGGCGATCATTGCTTCAGGTACTCGCTACCCGAGCATGCCAATCGCGAAATCGAGCTCTGCGTTCAACCTAACCGATCGCAACAATGAACTATTACAGCACAATCAAAACATCCAAAATGCAGAGAACATATTAATCATTGGTGGCGGGGGCGTGGGAGTGGAACTGGCAGGAGAAATCGCACACGCCTTCCCTAGCAAAAAATTGGTTCTCGCACATAGAGGTGAAGCATTGCTTGATGGCTTCAAGAGCAAAACCAGAAGAGTCGCATTTCAGCAGTTAACAGCACTAGGTGTCGAAGTAGAATTTAACACGGGTTACCAAAACATCTCGGGAAGCTATATCGACCAACAAAGCGGTAAAACGGCGACCGCAGACATCGTATTCGAGGCGGTTGGCACCTTACCCAATAGTGAGTTCCTGCAAGCTCAGTTGCCACACGTGTTAAATAACAAAGGCTTCGTCAAGGTGAATAGCCAGCTCGAGGTGTCAGGAGAAGACAACCTATACGCACTCGGTGATGTCGCCGATGTTGGCGAAGCAAAGCTGGGTTATCTTGCTCAGCAACAAGGGGAGTACCTCGCTCGCCTGATCAGCAACAAGCTAAAGAGCAAATCGACAAAAGGTTACAAGCGAAATCCATTAATGGCACTGATTCCAACAGGGCCAAAAAGCGGCGTTGCCGAAATGCCTTTTGCTGTAACAACCTTTAAGCCTTTGCTCAATATGAAGCAAAAAGACTTGTTCATTAATAAGGTTTACAGTGCCTTTGAAAGCTAAGCGCGCAATGCTAATTGGTTTTGATAACGTTACGCATGCTTTATGACGCTACTTATGATTGGGTAGCGTTGCTTAGGCTTTAGCCTCTACCACAATTTCTGTTTTTACCGAGTTGGCGATAAAGCAGTTTTTGTGCGCCAAATGATGCAGTTTGTCGAGTTGTTTGGCGGTCGGTATCTTAGAACCGGAGAACACAATGTCAGGTCGCAAAGTCACCTTAGTGACCGATGAGCGGCCTGATTCATCTTCCTCAAGCACACCAACGGCATCATCCACATAAGAGTCGATCACATACTTCTGCTTTGCAGCAATGCCCAAAAACGTCAGCATATGGCAACTAGACAGTGCCGCAATAAAGGCTTCTTCTGGATCAACGTTGGCCTCAACTGAAAACGGCAGTGGCACAACATGAGGTGACGACGAGGCAGGCACCGTGACACCGCCATCGAACTCCCACGTATGACCGCGACTGTATTGGTTATCACTAAAGGTTTCATCGTCACCACGAGCCCAACGAATCACCGCACTATATTCAGACATAAACCCTTCCTCTATCCATTAATTATTAAATAATTGGTTCTCAAACGACGAGTTATTTAGCGATCAGCTGGGTGATTGACACCATCGTTAGTCACCACATCACCGATATCAAAAGGGTTCACCCCTTCCAAACAACCGATGTTAAATCCATATTCATTGGGGCTTGAACGGCGTTGATGATGGGTATAGATACCGCAGTTTGAACAGAAGTAATGTTTCGCGGTGTTGGTATTGAATTGATAAAGCTTAAGATGCTCAGCGCCTTTCAAAATCTTAATACCATCCAGCGCCACAGAACCCACAATCGCCCCTCTACGACGGCAGATAGAACAGTCACAACGGCGCGGCTTTTCTATTCCGTTAGGTAGGCTGAGTTCTAACTCAACTGCACCACAATGGCAGGTTGCCTTGTGAAAAGGTTGGATAACCGTGTTACCGACTACTTTCATTTCTCTCTCCAATCACGTCCTTGTATTGTACGCATCATAACCAGTTCAATGAACTCTGTCCTTAAGCTGACGTTGGGTTCGAGAGATACGTCATGGGTTGAGAGAAGTGCCTCGGAATGGCGTGGAGAGTTTGAGGTAAGTTAAACACCCACGTCATTCCATATTGAAAAACGGAACCAAGTTACATAAAGAAAATTCCGAAATAAGTGATAACAACGACACCCAGAATCAGTCCAGAGAGCGTCTTACTAATTATTGGCAATTGAATAAAGCTGCTTAATCGATTTGATACAGCAAAGTCCTTCCCTCCCCAATCTAAACGCTTAAAATCGAAACATAAGCTGAGAAACAGAAGGTGGCAGGCTGTCACGATACGAGCATGGAAAAAATCCTCCGCACCAATCGCTATCATAAAGGATGCAATATGGCAGATAGCGAGAGTAAGTTTCGGCAAAACTGAGCGATACTCCACCAACAGCAATTGAATTAACCAAAAGCCATAAATCACTTTTAATTGCCAAGGTACCACTTCACCAAATAAGAGAATCTTGCCCTCTCCTAACAGCAAGGTTTGTTCACCCGTATATACCCAATACGCAATTGTCGCGGCGAGCACCATCGAGATAAACATCGACAGGTAGGCCTGTTTTTTGAGTTGCACCAATACAAAACCAACAGACTGGAGGACAAAAAACACGACCAAACCTTTATCGACATACTCGACACTCACCCACTGACTAACCGCCATAAAACACAGTAGGTTAAACCCCATTTCGAGACCAAGGATTCGCTTTATCTCACTGGCGTTTTCGACTGGTTTTGTCAACGGCCAGAACAACACAGGCAAAACTAAAGTCAGAGCTAGTGCAAGCCAAATCGAGCTTTGCACAAGTAGATAAAAGCCACTGCCGTACACTAGGCAAATAAGTAAAAATAGCCCGGATGATAAAGGAGAATAGACACTTGATTTCATCGACGCTCCTCGCGCTCAGAAGAGACACGCTCAACCAAATCTGCAGCACATAGATTGGCAGTTTCAATGCATCGTTCCAGCGTAACGGGGACTCGCCAAGTTTGTCTTGGATCAGACAAATACTCACCGCTAAAAAAGACGTTAGAAAAGTTATTCATCGTTGTTGATAGCGAATTCTGAGCTGTCGGTTGAGTTAGTGCGTGTTGCAGGACCCAATAACGGGATTGCCCACGTTCATTGGTCACCACATCGCCACAAAAGTAATCGGAATATAAGGTTTCCAATTCTTGAGGTGTCACCATTTTGGCACCAAGACCAACTCTGAAACCTTGATAAGCAGAATGGTCGAGTAAATCTAATTGCCCAAAAAGCTGGAACAGTAATTCATCCTTTACCTGCTTCTCTGTACAAGACAACATCGGTTTTTGATAAAGGAGGCCGATCGCCTTATCAAGATCAGTCGCTGTTACCGATAGACATGTCACCTCTCCTTCAGACGTACTTCGAGTCGTCACGTGATAACTCAAGCCCCAAGGAGAATCGAGAACTAATCCCACCGTCCTATTCTTCAATACCGAAGGGACTTGAGAGAAATAGAACTGAAACCCGTGGCTCAGTACATACTCATAATTTAATACTGAACTGATCTCTGAGAATAAAGATTTGATAACGTGAGCGGGAAGCGCGAAGACGTAATAATCAGCTAAGACACGACAATCATTATGTAGCAGCACACTATCAATCCGAGTTCGTTTTTTATTGGGATAAATAGCTTTGGCTTTGTAGCCTAAGTGAAATTGAACGCCTTGCTTTTTAAGATGGTGAGTCAACGGATTAATAAGCGCATCACTAATCGGTTCTTTCATTCCCAAACTGTACGCGTCGGGGGCAGAGGCATGCAGTTCTCCATCTTTATTGTTGAGCAAATCCAAAATTGCCAACGCTGGCGTATCATCCGTTGCTCCAATCCAACCTAATAAGACCGAACGAAGGAAGCCAGCAAGTCCAGGCCTAGACTCATAAGAAAAAAACTCACTAACAGGAACCCCAAGCAGTTCCTCCATCGAATACGGTTTCTGTAACCTTTGCTTAAACCAAAGCGTATCCTTTATGGGAACTTGAGCATAAAGCATTGAATAAGCAGACTTTGCGTCGTCCCATAGCTTTTCAAAGCGGGAAAAATACCCGCGTTGAAACTGTATCGTCTTATTATTTTGCGCCCAAGAAAACTGAACCATATTCTGGGGATATAGTGAATCTAAACAATTGCCAGACTCACGAGGAACCTCTTTAAGGAAGTTTATCAAGTTGTAGTTTTTAGCGAAAAACTGTCGATGGGTAAGCTCATGAACCACGCCTCCCTCATCCACCGTTCCGACACATTTTCCTCCGGTGTAGAGCTCCTTATCGTAAACAGCCACATCGAAGCCTTGTTTTACACAATTATGAGCCACTGCTAAGCCAGAAATCCCAGCACCGAAAATGGCAACTTTGGGCCGCGTAGGGCCGGTGCTAACACCGACCTCACTTTCACTCTCATTGACATAATGACAGGTCATGTTTTCTCCTTAAACTATCGGTTCAAGATGACATGATTCGCGAGCTCTAAACGATATAGGTCGTGATTCGGAAGCTGATTCAATACTGGGTTGATGTCTAATTCAAACGGACTATTAGCCAGTGAACGACACATAATTAGGTCATCCCCAACAATCATCACTTTCGGTGTCGCACCCTCCCAGACAAGTTGTGCCGATAGGTTTAGATCACTGATATTAATTCCGCAATCGTAAGTGCGAGAATGCAAAATACCATTTTCTATTTCGTATCCACCAACTAACGCGATTGGATGCTGAACGGTCGGAAAGACTATCGACTCATTCACCTCAGTAGCTTGTTGAGTTGGGAAAGTTATAGCGTCTTCGGCGTGAACAAAAGAAGCAGCAAGAAGGGTCACGAAGCCAAGAACGTTTTTCATTATATTTCTCCATTATTATATTTATTAGCGGGAATGTTCCCAAATGAGAATCTATCTCAAATTCAATGTCACAACTATTGGCTTATGTATTTTAATTCTGTGAGAGATACACCATTGACAGGGAAGGCGAAGAAAAATAAAAAACTGATAAATATTAGATGGTTAAATAGATAAGAAAGACAACAAATGACCAATTGGGTAGAAAAAGAGCTCTACGAGAGTTTCTTTGACGTCGTGATTTATTCAGGCTCTGGATGAGGAAATTAATAAACCTGAATAATTACATGAGCTTTAAATCATAAAAAACTCAAATAACAACTCAAAGGCTTCCTTACTAACACATTGATTATTAAAATTTTATAAAACAGGACAATCTCTCACCTAAACTTGCGAGAAGATAGCTTGATCTTTCCTTCCGACCTCTATTTTTAGCGGCAAAAGGGGATAAGATAAGCGGATATATTTCAATAAGGATGAAGTACGAACGTGTGACGAACAGAGGAGGAATGGTGTCATCTACGATGAAGAGGTCTTTTTACTGACAGACCTCTCATCATAAACATTTACCGCCAGACAAAGCTGGCCAGCATTGAAGCTTCACTATTGATAAATTAACAATAATTGTTCTCAGCCTGACCTCTCGACCAAACCAGTGAAGTTCTCAAGAAGATAATCCAAAAACAACCGAATACGCTTCGGCTGATATTTCTTGCTGATATACACCACATTCAAGTCGGCGCTCGATACTGAAGTCGAGGTGTTGAAGTTCTTCATGTAGCCATTAAGTAGCGTCACAAGGCGTTGGTTATTGATGTCATCTTGCACATCGAGTACCGACTTCAACGCAATCCCTTCTCCTTGCAATGCCCAGTATCGAATCACTTCGCCATCGTCTGAAAATCGCTTCGGCACAACCGTCACAGCCTTCTTCATGTCATGATCTTGAAAGTGCCATGTCTTGAGCTCTTCATTGCTACGCAGCATAGCCAAACAGTCATGTTCAACCAAATCTTGTGGCTTGATCGGCGTACCGTGTTTGGCAAGATATTCTGGTGAAGCGCACAGCACTCGTCGGCTTGGTGATAAACGTCTAGAGATCAAACTACTATCAACCAATTCGCCGTAGCGGATCACGATGTCCATGCCTGATTCGGCGATATTCGATAGGTTGTCATTCAAATACAAGTAGGGAATAACGTCTGGATACTGCTGACAAAATTCCGACAGAATAGGAAGGATGTACTGCTTTCCGATGTCTTTAGGTGCTGCAATCTTTAGTGGGCCTTTAACCTCTTTGACGCCATTTTGAATCAGGTTTTCAGCCTCGCTAACGTTATCCAATATCTCCAGACACGCCTTGTGATACAGCTCCCCAGAGTCAGTTAAAGACACATGTCTTGTGCTTCGGTTCAGCAGTTTCACACCATAACGCTCTTCCAGTGCCTGAAGCCTTGCTGTCATGGTCGCAGGAGAAAGCCCTAACTCTCGCCCCGCCGCTGCTAACCCGTGATGCTTAACAATGCTCACGAACATCGCCATATCTGAAAACTTGTCCACTCACCTCTCCTACCATTCAGTTAATCCGAATAATGATTTTATATTTTAACCAATTATCAAGTTTAGTCGAATAAATATAATGGCAACCATCAGCAGAACACGCAGGAATTCAGAACATGAACAACGAACTTACAAACCAAGAAAAGCACACATTCGTCATCATTGGTGGAACATCAGGTATCGGCAAAGCATTAGCAATGCAATTAAGAAACGAAGACAACACAGTACACATTGCCAGCCGACACACCGGCGTTGATATCAGCAATGAGAAATCGGTTTGTGAATACTTCGAATCGATCGGTGCATTTGATCACTTGGTGATAACCGCGGGTTCATACGCTCCCGCAGGAAAAGTGACAGACGTTGCTATCGCAGACGCAAAAGCAGCATTTGATACCAAGTTTTGGGGAAGCTTAAACGTAGCCAAGCACGCCGCACGTTACATGACTCCAAACGGCTCAATCACTCTAACCACGGGCATGCTGTCACGCAAAGTGGTTGCTGGTACTTACGTAAAAACCGCGATTAATGCCGCGCTAGAGAGCGTAACTAAAGTGCTTGCCAAAGAGCTATCACCGATTCGAGTCAACGCCGTCAGCCCCGGCCTTACCATGACTGAAGCCTACAAAAATATGGATGACTCAGCTCGTTCAACCATGTACGACAACGCGAAAAACAACCTACCAGCAGGCAAAGTCGGAGAGGCTAAAGATATCGCAATGGGCTATCTATTCGCAATTAACAACCCATACGTAACGGGGTCAATCATCGACATCGATGGCGGTGCTCTACTCGGCTAACACTTCGCAAAGAAGCAAAGAAGCAAAGAAGCAAAGAAGCAAAGAAGCAAAGAAGCAAAGAACAATCGTTAGGGCGTGTATGTAAACGTCCTAACAAACAAGAATTAACACAGGTACTTCACTATGAAATCAGAAGCGATCCATAAAGAAAAGATCCCATTCCAAGTTTGGATACTGACACTCGCAGCTTTTGCCATCGGCACCGCTGAGTTTGTTATTGCAGGCATCCTTCCACAAATTGCCACATCCCTTTCGATCACCGAAGGTCAAGCCGGATACCTAATCAGTGCTTACGCATTGGCTATCGTTATTGGTGGCCCGATCTTAACCATCTACCTCGCACGTTTTAACAAAAAGATGGTACTGATTGGCTTAATGGCTTTGTTCATCATCGGCAATATCTTGTCAGCCTTAGCTCCTAGCTACCCACTTCTACTTGCAAGCCGCGTTATCGCAGGCTTAGTTCAAGGTCCTTTCTATGGCATAGGTGCAGTTGTCGCGACCAATTTAGTGTCTGAAAAAATGGCAGGTCGTGCTGTTGGTCAGATGTTCGCTGGCTTAACACTCGCTAACGTTCTAGGGGTTCCCGCAGGTACTTGGGTGAGCTTGCAATTCGGTTGGCACACCACTTTCTTTACCGTGGCAGCACTTGGCACCATCGCCATGATTTCAATCTTAACGTCAATAAAATCTTCAGGTCACAGCGAAGCGAAAGACATCAAAACTCAGCTGTTGGCATTCAAAAATCCAATGCTTCTCATCAGCTTGGCGATCACCGCTTTTGCTTGGTCTGGCTTCATGACGCTTTACGGCTACCTTGCGCCTATCGCCATGCACATCACGGGTTACGGTCAAGAATCAGTAACTTGGATCTTAGTGATTGTTGGTGTCGGCTTAATCATCGGTAACACCTTGGGCGGACGCTCTTCTGACAAAGATTTAGGCAAAGCATCGATGTTTTGGGCTATCGCGATGATCGTTTCACTAGTAGTGGTTGGCCTTGTTGTAGACAACAAAATCCTATTCGTTGCAGCTGCATTTGTCTTTGGTATTGCATCATTTGCGAACGTTCCTGCTATGCAGCTTCGAGTAATGAACCACGGTGGCGAAGGCCAAGAACTAGCAGCAACCGCGAATATCTCAGCCTTTAACTTAGCCAATGCTTTCGGTGGTTTCCTAGGCGGCATGGTACTCGACAGCCAACTAGGCGCAGGGATGATTCCATTCGCAGCCGTTGTTGTCCCAGTGATTGGTTTGTTGCTTATTGCAAAAGCCAACCGAGCTGAAAAGCCACAAAACGACTCTATCTTCAGCCCAGCAGAAAGCAAATAACGCGACTTATCGCCCCAATACAAAACGAAAGATCACAGCATTAAAACAAGGTAATAACCATGAACAAATTATTCGAAACAACAGAACTCAAAGATCTAGAACTACAAAACCGTGTGGTTATGGCGCCCATGACGCGCGCTCGTACAAGCCAACCTGGAAACGTGCCAAATGAAATGATGGCAACTTACTACCAACAACGTGCCAGTGCAGGGCTCATCATCACTGAAGCGACACAAATCTCAGATGACTCTCAAGGGTACTCATTCACTCCCGGTGTTTACACAAGCGAACAAGTGAAAGGCTGGCAAGGTGTCACCTCTGCCGCTAAAGAACAAGGCGCAGCGATATTCTGCCAACTATGGCATGTGGGACGCGTGTCTCATCCAACCTTCCAAAAAGGTGAACTGCCAATCGCGCCTTCGGCACTGGCTCCGGTAGAAACTCAAGTTTGGATTTCTGATGAGAATGGAAACGGCAACATGGTGGATTGCATTCAACCAAGAGAAATGACCCAAACTGATATCGATCGTGTGGTTCAAGATTTTGCTAAGTCAGCGAAGAAAGCGGTCGAGGCAGGGTTCAATGGCGTGGAAATCCACGGTGGTAATGGCTACCTTATCGATCAATTCCTAAGAACTAATTCGAACAAGCGCACCGACAACTACGGTGGTAGCCGCGAGAACCGACTTCGTTTTCTAATTGAAGTCGTGGATGCGGTAATTGAAGCGATTGGTGCCGATAAGGTGGGTGTTCGTTTAGCTCCGTTCATCACCTTCAAAGACATGAACTGCCCAGACATTGTGCCAACGATTCTAGAGGCATCAAAGGCGCTGCAAGCACGTGATATCGCTTACTTGCACCTATCAGAAGCAGACTGGGATGACGCGCCGGTTATCCCTGAAAGCTTCCGTGTCGAGCTAAGAGAACTATTCTCTAACACAATCATCGTCGCTGGCAGCTACACACCAGAACGCGCCGAAGAAGTGTTAAGCAAAGGCTACGCTGACCTTGTCGCATTTGGTCGCCCATTTGTAGCAAACCCAGATCTCGTATCACGCCTACAAAACGGCAGCGAGCTATCCGATCTTGATAGCGCGACTCTGTTCGGCGGTAACGACAAAGGCTATACCGATTACCCAGCGTTGTAGTGATAAAGCATTAAACAAACACCAAGCCTGCATGAGTCCTGCAGGCTTGCCTCTTTAGAAACGTGACCGAACCGATACCTTTTCACACTCGAAAATCCACTTGCATATTTTCACTTAAACCACTGTTATATTTGAACTTTACATGAAATTTAAATTATAAAAACATCAATAACAATTCCGATTTAAACGGATAAATAGAGGACTCTCCATTGTTCAATGTAGGACAGGTTTACAATCGACGTGCAGATATACACGGTCATTACAAAGGTCAGCAATATGGCGGTATCGCTACGCCGGCGGCTCACCCATATGTGTTTATCTTCACTAGCGATGCAGGTGAAGAATTTGGCTACTCTGATGGTTTTAGTGCTGACGGCACTTTCCGATATACAGGAGAAGGGCAAGAAGGTGATATGCAAATGGTTAAAGGAAACTTGGCCATCTTTGAACACCAAAACAACCTCAAAGAGATTCTCTTATTTGAATCTGTCTCTACTGGTTTTGTTAGATTCGTCGGTGTTTGCAACTACATCTGTCATCACATCGAGCAACGCCCCGACAAGAACGACCAACTTCGTGATGCAATAGTTTTCCATCTAGATATTGTCCCACAAAGTGTCGGAAATACCATTCAATCTCCAAAAGTCTCATACCTTACTAAGCCGACTAAAAGTAAGTCTCTGAAGCAATTACGAGACATTGCGTTAGCTTCAACGCCACGCCAAGCAGACACAAAAGAACAACTTACGCATGTGAAGTATCGCAGTGAAGCCATTAAGCTTTACGCAAAAAAGAGGGCAAATGGTATTTGTGAAGGTTGTGGCGTGCCCTCACCTTTTGAGACCAAGTCAGGTCCTTACCTAGAAGTACATCACCTGACACGGTTAGCTGATGGTGGCGCTGATTGCCCTGAAAATGTAATTGCACTCTGTCCGACTTGCCATCGTAAAGCGCACTACTCAGTGGAAGCTGCAGATTTCAATGCGAAACTCATCGAGAAAGCACTAAAGATTGAAGAGCAATTGCTGTAAACATTTTCTTCAAGCAAAAGAAAGGCTCGCGTGACTAGTGCGAGCCTTATGCAGTTTAGGGGGTAAACCACAATCTGATATTAATTAGGGGTAATTATTTAACTTATGAGCCAGTATGCACCTGTGCGCATTGATATTCTATTTTTAAATGATTCACAGCCATTAATCAATCGATAAAAGTTAGCTTTTGGTCAATTTAAACCACAATAGTCACAGTGATTTAGTGAACAGCGTCTAGAAATTCATCATAAACCCCAGATAAATCAGGTTTATAGACTTCTCATTTGCCAATAACCCTCACCATTGGTTGCGAGCTGACTATGTAAGTAATCCAGAGTATCAGCCACCGTTCCAGCAATGCCTTGGGGTGGGTTAAACAACAATAAGCCACTGCCGATCAGGCGATCATCACCCTTAGGATCTCGAAGGCGAAGTTCCGACTTAATCGGACTTGGCAGCAAACCATCTTTTACCGCTGTCACACAGTGGTTCAGAATCAGTGAGCTCTTGTCGTCCGTATAAAGTGGGTACCAAATCAAGGCAGATACCTTCTCAGATTGTTGATACGCCTTAACCAAGGCATCAATCACCGCAAGATATTCAGAATCGGTTTCATAGGGTGGGTCGATAACGATCAGGTGATGATTATCATGCTTAGCTACATCATCAGGGAGCGCTTTAAGCCCATCGCCTGCGGTAATAGTGAGCTTGCTTGAGACATCAAGATCGCGTTGTAGCTTCTCAATGTTGGTTTGCAATAGGTCAGCTTCGTCTTGCTGAATGTCTGAAAAATAGAAGCTGTCTTGGCTGCGGCCTTGTTGATATGCGATGGCAGCAGAGCCGGGATACAAAGAGATAAGCTGATTCGGATTGTAGTATTCCAGCACCGACATAAAAGAACTGAATGCCGGCGGAAGATAAGCCTTATTTCGCCAAAGATATCCGACCCCTTCCGCAAACTCACCCGCGTGATTACTTGGCGCGGTGGTTAGGTCGTAACACCCTGTTCCTGAGTGTGTGTCGATAACATTGAGGCGTGAGTGTTGCTGCATTAATGATTTAACCAGTGCACTCAATACTGGATGCTTGAGTGCATCCCCATGGTCGCCTACATGACATTGATGTCGATATTCCATTCCTTTGCCTCATTTCTACTGACGTCATCTAAACATACTTCATATCATGGGGGCTTGCCTGCTGAATCCATCGTTTTTTGAAATAGGCTCTCTTTTCTGTAACTGTCTGACTCTTATAAAAAATAAAGCCCCTCGTTTTGTTATAAACGAAGGGCTTTATTGACGTTATTTACTAAGTCGTCTTGTGAACGAATAGATAACCTAAGGGTACTCACCCTCAACTTCTACTGGCGCTTTCACTTGGTAGTGACAAGGCTGTAGGCCAAGTAACTTAGGCAGTGTGATACCTACAGAAACAGAAGACCACGTACCGCTGACAATGCCGACAACCAATGCAATAGCAAAACCTTGCAGCGCAGCGCCACCGAGTAGCCAAAGCGCAGATACGGTGATTAGCGTTGTACCTGAAGTCACCATGGTGCGTGAGAAGGTCGCTTTAACCGATTCGTTAAGCCGGTTGTCAGTATCACCGTTTGGATTGCCGCGAAGCATTTCACGCACACGGTCAGCAATGATGATCGAGTCATTCAATGAATAACCGAGAATCGCTAGTACGGCCGCTAATACAGTCAGGTTAAACTCAAACTGAGTAAACGCGAACAGACCTAAAATAAGCGTCACGTCATAGATGATCGCGGCAAGAGCACCAAGTGCCAAACGCCATTCAAAACGTACACTCAGGTACAGCATGATCATTAGGAAACACACCAATACCGCCAAGCCACCTTGGTCAACCATGTCTTGACCCACCTGAGGGCCAACCACGCTGCTGTTAAGCACTTTTACTTGGTCACTTACAGAAGACAAAGCATCCACTAAGTTTGGCTGTGGCGCGTCTGTCAGTTGGCTGTAACGAATTGTCCAGCGATCTTGTTCTGCCATCCCAACCACTTGAACGTCTTGTTGGAAAGCCGTATCAAGTTTGGTTTTTAACGCATCTTTGGTTACTTGATCAGAGAGTTGAACCTCGGCAACCACACCGCCAGTAAAGTCCAAGCCCCAGTTAAAACCTTTCACTGCCACCAGCATCACAGAGCTCATGAACAGCACAATAGAAATCACAGACATCACCTTACGAAGGCGAGTCATGCTGCTGTTTGAAATAGTCATATTTGAAATACTCATGCTTAAATTCTTACATCGTGGCGTTGGTCACGCCCCCAAACCAAATTGATGATCGCTCGTGAAGCAAAAATGCCCGTGAACATACTGGTTAGAAGGCCTAAGCCCAGTGTCAGAGCGAAGCCCTGAATCGGTCCATTACCAATGGTATATAGCGCCACAGCAACGATCATGGTGGTGACGTTAGCATCGAAAATAGAAGAGAACGCACTGTCAAAACCACGGTCGATGGAGCTAGCAAAGCTGCGGCCTTCTTTCATCTTGTCTCGAATACGTTCGAAGATAAGCACGTTAGTATCCACCGCCATACCGACGGTCAGTACTAAACCAGCAATACCCGGCAGAGTTAAGACGGCACCCGGTAGCAAGGCAATCAAACCAAACAATGTGGTCATGTTGACGATTAACGCGCCGTTCGCGACCCAACCAAGGCGGCGATACCATAGCGCCATAAACGTTAAAGTCAGACCAAGCCCAAGCGCCAAAGCAGCAAAGCCGTTGGTTACGTTTTCCGCACCCAAAGACGGACCAATGGTACGTTCTTCAATGATGGTCACTGGCGCAGTCAATGAACCCGCACGCAGTAGTAACGCAAGCTCTTGCGCTTCAGCCAAGCTGCCTGCGCCAGTAATTCTGAAGCGGCTACCCAGTTGAGACTGGATGTTTGCCACACTGATCACTTCACTGTCTTGCTTGCTGTTGCCCGCTCTGTCACGACTGTACTCGCTGTACACAGTTGCCATTGGCTTACCGATGTTGTGACGTGAGAACTCAGACATTTTCTTACCACCAGAAGAATCTAGGGTAATGTTTACTTCTGCACTGCCCATCTCACCGATGCCACTACGAGCATCAATAATGTGTTCACCGCTCAGTACTGCTTTGCGAGCGACAACGACACGGTTGCCATCTGTATCTTTTAGCGTTTGAGTATTGCGAGTTGCATTGTCGTAAACAGAGTAGAACGCCAAAGATGCGGTTGCACCAATCACATCTTTTGCTGCTGCAGGGTCTTGAACACCCGGCAATTCAATACGAATACGGCTTTCACCTTGGCGTTGAATCGATGCTTCTGTGATGCCTAATTCTTCAATACGGCTGCGCATGATTTGCAGGTTTTGTTGAACGGTTAGGTTGCGTAGCGTTCTTTGCTCTTCTTCAGACTGAGTTAACGTCAGTGACTTATCTGAACGATCACGTAGCCAATGTGGGAATTCTTCACGAATCAGCTTTTGTGCTTTTTCGAAATCGGCGTCGGTACGGAAATCAAACTGAACTTGGTTGTTCACCACTTTACCGCGTGCATAACGCACCTGACTGGTCACCTCATCGACCATCGCTTGCGCTTGTGCGTGGTAAACCGGTTCCATGTCCACTTCTAATAAGAACTGCACACCACCGCGTAAATCTAGGCCTAGCTGAATAGGTGCAAAGCCCATATCAGTCAGCCATTTAGGTGCTGCAGGCTCCATAGCAAGCGCAACCGTCGCGTTGTCGAGGAAGCGCTCATTGAGTACTTCTTTGGCTTTCGCTTGTTGCTCTGCGTCTTCTAAGATCACCACTAAACGTTTGTCTTTTTGAAAGGCTGATTTGGCTTGAATGCCTTCGCTAGCAAGATATTGCGTAATTTGAGTCGCGTCGATCGTCTGCTCAGAACGGTTACTGATTTGAACCGAGGCATTTTCGCCAAACCAAGAAGGTAGAGCGCTTAGAATCATGATGATGATGGTGGCAATAAGCACCACGTATTTCCACTTTGAGTAGTGGTTAATTTGTTTTCTTGGAATGCGTTTTTTCACAGTCAAGATCTCTTCTTTTTACCAATCACCGTAAACACGTGCTCAAAAATAGCGCCGGGAAAAAGCAGTGTTCGAGCGTTTTAACCAGCTAGGATGGCCAGTTATTTACTGCGATTGGTATAACTAATGTTTTGCGAACACGAACGACAACTAGTCACAACCAAAACAAGCTGATTGAGTAATAGTGAGGCTAATAATTGTGTGTCGCTATATTGGGTTAATTGGCGAGTTCAACGGGCACGAGGCGACCATCGATACGACCAATTTAGGGTCAAACGATTAGCTAAGAAGTTCTCGGAAATGCGAGTATTGAATGTTGCCCTCTTTCCACCCAGAAAGCCGGGAGGACGGAGAACTCACAATGCTGGTCCAGTGCTGCTTGGAATCCAACAACGGCGTGTTGAAGAGCAGAGAAGCCAGTATTGAAGGGGGAGAGAAGTCGATCAGTAGATGATACGCAGGCTCAAGGTCGGCCACGCTTTCTTGCTCATTGCTGAGCATGCGTCGAAAGGCTGTCGCTTGAAGGCTCGATTCAGTGTCGTGATAGTTGGAACTGTCATCTAATGACGTGGTGCCAAACTGAACCTTATCGCACTCTAAATAGGCCGACGGATTATCCGCAGTTGCCTGTTTACAAAGATTAGTCTGCGAAGATTGCCCTTGAGCCGAATGAATTTGAAATGGCTTAGAAGGAAACGAATAGCCGTTAGAATTCACTAAACCAAAGCTCAGTAAAAACAACATTAAGACTAATCGGGTACCCAGTTTAAGCAATCTAATATCCAAACAACATTCTCGTAGATCGTCAATCTACAATACAAATGAAACGCTGTCTTGATTTAAAACATTTTTTTAGAAAATGATTCGATGCAACCGATTAAGCACCCTCGCAATTTAGATTTACATAGATCTAAAACGGCTTCACAACAGGTGATGGATAGATGTTATGAATGGTGGAGAAACAAGAAAGCCAAGCGATGCTCGCTTGGCTTTCAGTTATCTCTTTCTGTTGGCTTCAAGCTTTAGGCTTTAGGCTTTAGGCTTTAGGACGCATGATGTTCTTAACCTTACGGCTATTTTCACCAAAGATACTTTGCACTAGCGCATTCATCTCTTCTACAGAGACCGATCTCGCCACTCGTTCTACTTGAGACAAAGCTTCGATACCGTAGCCATGGAGCAGATAACGAGACACATACCACGCTTGGTCGATAGAGCTCTTCTCTAGAGGCGCGAAATCAGCTTCGAACTGTTTCACTACCGCTCGCATTTCCTCTTCAGAGACACCTTGCAGAAGGTCAGTAATCACCTTATCGATCGCCACTTCGACTTGATCAACGTTCTCCGGCGCTACCATCGCCCCGATAACCCACTCATAACTCGGTTCGCTATCTAACAACTTTGCATACGTATATGGCGAGTAATCTAAGCTCAACTCTTCACGAATATAAGTGTCTAAACGAGCCGCCAGCAAACGTTGCAGTAAGTCTTCCATGAAAACATCTTTTGCCGACATTTTAACTTCAATACTAGGCTCAGAGATAACTCTTAGGACGTACTCTGCGCTATTCACATTGTTGATCGCCAAATCAATGCGTGACTCAGTTGGCTGCTTATAAGCCACCTTAAAGTCAGGAACCTCGGCTTTTTCTAATGGAATCGAAGCCAAGTATTGCTGAACCAAAGGCTTTAATTCACTTGGGTCGATATCACCCACAATCACCAATTGGTTATGCCTCAATTGACCAAACAGTTGCTGATGAAGATGACTAAGATCTTCCACGGAAACCGCTTCAACACGCTCTTTATCAACAAGGTGATGACCACTTTCCTGACGATAAATATTGTGGTTTACCGCTCGTTCAAACTGGCCAACAGGGCTGCTCAAGAAAGATTCTTGACCTTGTACAAACTCCTGCTTAACGGCCTCTAACTGCTCGGGAACAATTTTAGGCGCAGTGATGAAGGTATAAAGCGCAGCAAACGTATCTTTAAGCCCATCTTTATTAATATTAAATTCAATACCATGGCGGGTGTTGCCAATAAAGGAATCGGCTCGAATATCTTCACGGTCAAAATACGCTAAAAGCTCAGAACCCGTAAACTCACCAACACCACTTCGAGCGAAGGTAGGCAACGCAACCTCAACGGCGGGGTATAAGCTCGGATCCAAAGCGGCTTTTCCGCCGAGGCTCATGTACATCACGCCAACATCATCGCCAGCAAGATAATCGCGCAAGTACCACATGTCGATACCATTGCTTAGCGTCCACTTTTGGATGTATGGGTCTACGGACATTTGTTCAGCAAGCACAACCTCGCCTTGCGAACTAGGTACAGCAAAGGCACTTGCTGTTCCAATCGTAAGCGGTGGAATTCCCGCCTCGCTATACGTGGCTTTTAAACTATTTAGAGAGTTGATGATCGCTGTTCTGTCTTCGGAGTCATCCATACCAATAACAAGGAAGTAATCATCAGAAAGTAGGTTTTTGATGTTGTCGTTAATCACTTCAAGGCTCAAGTTAGCAATGAAGGCTTCCAAACTGACTTGGTAGTCTTTCTGTGATTGGACAATTCGATCAGTGACTAACGCTCTCGCTTTGTAGTTCGCGTGTTCAACGCTGTCCATTTTATCCCAGTCGTGCTCGATATTATCCAGCAAGTCTTGGTAGTAGTGCTGCTCGCCAACGATATCCGTTTCCGAAACGCCAAAATCACGCAGTGATGCCAATGTAGAAAGCAGATCTTGTTGGATCACTTCACGGCCACCAGCCGGAAACCCAACACTTATTGAAGAATAGTGCAGAGCCCCCATTCGATAGCCATCAGACGCTATCCATTGAGTCGGCAGCGCTGCATCATTGAATACTGCTTCTAATCGTTGTCGAATCAATTGTTGAGCGGTTTCATCCAACCAGCGTTGATGCTGCTGAGCATGATTTTCAACTCTATCTAAACCTCGGTTAAACGTCAGAGTGATGCTTGGCGCTTCTCTTCCTGCGTACTCAACATAATCATCTTCATTGAACGAGGTCACTTTCTGTTTTTCTGGTCTTGGTGTGTCGCCACGCTCCCAGTTCGAAAACTTCTCTTCAATGAGTGGAATCACGGTTTTGATATCCACATCACCAGAAACCACCAGTTCAACTATTTGAGGTTGATACCAAGTCTGATAAAAGTTGCTGATGCCTTGAGGAGTAGCATTCACAATCGACGATTTAGTGCCTAATGCATCTTGCGATTCGTACGGGCTGCCTTCAATGAAGTGGTCAAAGAATTTCTCTCCGAATGACTTATCATCGAGGCGAGCCATACGAAACTCGCCAAGAACCACGCCTTTCTCTTTTTCAACTTCTGAACTTGATAGATCCAGACCATCACCAATGTCACGCATCCACGTCAGGGCAGACTGCAATTGGATGTTATCTGGCAAATCTAACTGGTATACCGTCTCTTCATAAGAGGTGTAAGCATTAATATCAGCGCCAAAGCTAGCGCCTGCATCTTCGAAGAGACGAATCACATCATTTTCAGAGAAATTTTTACTGCCATTGAATGCCATGTGTTCCAAGAAGTGCGCATAGCCTTCTTGTTGAGAAGTCTCTTGAATTGAGCCCGCGTGTACGACTAAACGAACAGATACGGATTCTTCATGATCTGGATAAACATGGTAGGTAAGGCCATTTGCTAGCTGACCTGATGTCCATGCCGGATCCGGCTGGATTAAGGTTTCGGTGATACTTGATGTTGAACTACAGCCAACTAAGGTGAGGCATAGAGCCGTCGCTAAATAATATGTTTTCATAACAACCTCTTAATGTCATTCATCGACAATATACAGATTGAGTTAATGATTATTATTTAATATTTAACTCGATGAATACCTTTGTGATCTAGATCTTCATTTTATAAATCACCATGCGCTATGTAAGATCGACGGTGTTCATTTAAAGTGGCGTTTTAATAAGAGCCTAATGCATCCATTTAAGCTAGTTCTCTACATCCCCTTAAACAACGCTTGCGAGGCACGGCTGATCGGTAACTTCTCTCCGAAGACATAAGCCGACATCTGACCTGAGAGCCCTTTCTTCACCTTATCAATGGCCGAGACTTTCACTACCACTGAGCGGTGGATCTGCCAAAACTCATCAGGATTGAGCTGGGCGATCAGCTCTTTTAGTGATACGCGAAGAATAAACTCCTCTAGAGAGCCGCCTTGGCCTTTTTTGAATATCGAGACGTACTTGTCTTCTGCTTTGAAGTAAGCCACATCATCGACGGCGATTAGGTGGATGTCTTCCCCAACACTGGCTTTAAGCCATGTGAGATACTTTTTCTGCGATAGATAAGGAGGTTGAGCTTGCTGTGATGTTGATTGAGATAATTGCTGAAGCTGACTCATTAACGCCGTGATATCGGGCTGTTCTGGCGTAATACCGGATTGTGTTTGATTGTTCGACAGACGTGCTTGAACCTTCTGACAGGTAGCGAGTAGACGCTCTTCGTTGATTGGCTTCAGCAGGTAATCCATCGCATTGTGTTCAAAGGCTTTGACCGCATATTCGTCATAAGCCGTAATGAACACAATCAATGGCGGCGAATCTAGCTTGTTGAGTTGTTTCGCTAGTGAGATTCCATCCAGCTCAGGCATACGAATATCGAGAAACGCCACATCAGGTTCAAGCTGCTGAATACTCTGCATCGCCTCCAAACCGTTTTGTGCCTTACCGACGATCTCTAGCTCCGGCCAAACCTCAGCCAAGCTCTTATCTAGGTGATGTCTTAACAGTGCTTCATCGTCTGCGATAATCGCCGTTACGCTCTGCTGTATTGCTGGGTTGTTCATGGTTAATCCTTTAAATTCACACTGTAAATCGTCTATTTTTCGTCACGGCTCTGTGCTTTCTGGTGTGTCCTTCTAGACAACTGCGTCAGTCAGCGGTAACAAGATCGTAGAGACTACCCCGCCCTCAGTTTGTTCAGTAATCGTTAGGCTCGCCTTATCGCCATAAAGGGTTTCGATTCTTTGACGAATATTGCTTAACCCAACACCATGACCCGTATTCGCAGAGGGCGTTTTCAACCCAGCACCACTGTCTGACACTTCAATTTTCAACTGCTCGGCTTGTTGAGTAATACGAATATTCACTTGGCCACCAGCGGCTTTGGGCTCGATGCCGTGCGTGAGTGCATTCTCGACCAAAGGTTGAATCAAGAACGGTGGAATCACCTGCAAATTGCTAATCTCGTGTGTTTCAATCGAGAACGCTAAGCGCTCACCCAAGCGTATCTTCTGAATATTAAGATAAGCGTCTAACAAGTCGACCTCTTGTGCGATGGTCGATTGCTCGGTGCGGCTGTTTTTCAGGGTCACACGCAGCAAGTCAGTCAACTTTTCGAGCATCAACTTAGCTTTCGCGCTATCACTCTCAATCAACACATTGATGGTCGCAAGGGTGTTGAACAAGAAGTGCGGTTCAATTTGGCTTTGCAGTTGCTTAAGCTGACTCAGCACCACCACCTTTTCTTGATCGGCCTGACGACGCTTGGCCACTTCCAATTCGTTATCGGCGCGTAGTTGTTGCTCTCGTGTATAGAAGTAGTAATAACAAACCGAACAGAAGATCACACCGAGCAAGACTACGGATTTAAGGTCAGAGATATTGGCTCCGAAATATCCGTTCAGCCAATAGTGCGCGTTCAAGGTACCAAAGGTCATCGCGAACACCATTGAGATACCGACTTCAAGCGTTCTTGATGTCCTCTTGAACAACTTCACTAAGATGAAAGAAGAACCCACTGCGCTGTAACCAAAGCCAAAACTGATCGCGAGGTTAACCACAAGGTCTCCGCCCCAAATTGTTTGAGTGGTGATGGCAATGACGAAACAAAACAGAGTGGTCAGCGTGAAACTTTTAATCCATGAAAACTGACTGTTTGAAGAAGTGTTCATTAAAATCGTCCTTTGATATTTAAAAGAATCATATGACTATCGGGTAAGTTAGCGTAAGCAGAATCACTTTTACCGCCGAGAAAGCGTGCAGCAAGTTCCAAATCCAACGATGAATGGCCATTATCTAAAGCCTGATAGTTGAGCCACTGGGTAGCAATAAAGCCGCCGTCTTGAGGAGACAACATGACGTCGAATGTCGGCGTGATATCTTCGAGCCAGCCATGTGTCGAATCCAAAGACCAGTGAAACATGATGTTGTGTTGAACCAAATTGGCGTGTTGATAACCTTGAGCGTAAGAACCAGCCAGTGATGCTGTCATCGGATTAACCGACAAAGACTCGGCACTTTCTATGGCACTTTGCCACTCAGAATCACTCCACGCTCGGCTATCAAACCAGTATTCCAACACCACATTGTGGCCAGTGTCATTGGCCCATGTTAATCCTACTAACGCTTGATAAGCCTCGCCCTGCTCTTCAAGATAAACCGGTTTAAGCAGTGAGTTAGGCTGACCGTAGCCAAGGCTTTGTCGTTGATAGACCACCGAGCCATGAAACTCCCAAGCGAGGTTCAACACCGACACTAAACTCGCCCCAAGCAAGCCGTGACGTACATCGTCGTAATAAGCGACCCATTGATACTCATGGTCACCCACTAGGTTGTAACGACGTAACCCAAATCCTTGTTGCTGGTTCTGCTTTTCGAATTCATTTACGTCTTGAGAAGTCCATGACGAATCACTGTAAAGCAGTGTCCATTCTCCTGTCATATCGAACAGTGACGCCGAGGCCACACCCGCGCCCTCTTCTGCGACAATGCCTACTGGGTTTTGTCGATACGGCTTGATGATGTCTAACGGTCGATAGCCATAACCCACGCCCCAATCCAAACGAACCTTGCCGAGTGTGACATCGAGGTAGTGGTCACCGAACGCTGAATTAGACAGCTCAACACCACCTTGCCAAAACAGCTCACGCACGATGAATTCAGACTCAAAGCTCGCCTCTTGCCCTTGAGGATTGTTGCTCAAAATATCGTTGGCTTTCACTGCAAACAGACCAAGCCAATTGTTGTATCCAGCTTCAAGATCCAGCAAGCCATTGAGCGACTGACGATTATCAGATGCTGAAGGAGTGAATGGCGACTGTCGTGATTCAACCGACTCAGCGCTAAGTTGCCAATCCCACGCCAAGCTCAGGTCGTCCGCTTGAATCGTGTTACTCACGCAAGACAAAGCAAGCAAAGTAGCGATTGAAGACTTTATGTGGAATCGGCGATTGGGCACTCTCATAAGCTCACCTACAGCCCAGACACGCTGTTACGCGATAAGTAAGCAGGGTTGTAATACTTATCTGCCAAGCTTTGTTTAATCACTTCGCGATACTCAATTACGGTTTTTTTACTTGGCTGAATCTTATCAAGTAAGGTCATCGACACCACTGTTGGTAATCCATCACGCACACCTTCAGTAAACCACGCTTGCTTAGCTAACTTTCCTGAACGCAGATACAAATCCGCTTTAACTGGAAATGCACGGTCTGTCGTTAACCACAGATCAATCGATTGATAACTGGCACCCTTGGTTTTCGCCGCGAGCTTTAAGTGATGGGTATCGAGTGTCTCGCCAGTCGGCCTCTCAACCTGTTGCTCGGCAACCCACTCTCCTTGGTAATCTTCACTCCAAGTGAGCGTTGAAATATCCCCTACCGAAGCTTCACCCAATAGCTTTTGCATTGGGGTAATACGAATGGGACGGCGAGATTTTGGCATCAGCAACCAGTAGTTATCTTCAATCATCAGCATCTTTTGACCTGCCTCGACAGCTGATTTAAAGACCACTAATGACTCTCGGTTTGGTCTTGTATAGACGTTGTACTCACGGGTTTTATCCAGTTGCTCGTCTTGGTATAACGCCACTAAAGAGACCACCTTAGAGGCTTGTGCACTGTTCAAACGGTAGCTATCGGCCTTAGCGATCATCTCTGTGACTTGTTGTGAATCGACTGCCCAGCTTGATACCGATGTTAAAGCTGATGCTAAAACCAACACAGAACCTAACATATTGAATGAACGAGTTAATCTAGACATAAACCAGTGCCTCCGTGATTGGCTTATTCACGCCTTTACGAGCAGAGAAATAAGCAGCCAGCAAACATATTGTCAGCACACCTAAAGTGGCGTAACCAACCAATTCTAATGAGAAGTAAATGTTGAGTGGGTAACCTTCGGTTCGACCCGGAGGTGGTGGCATTTGTATATCAACCACCAGCAATAACACCGACACTAAGCCACTCACTAAAGCGCCAATCGCACTGCCAATCACAGCCAGCAATCCCGCCTCTTTTAAGAAGCCTGCCACGATTTCAGAAGGGTAACTGCCGAGTGCTGACAATGTGCCGATTTCACGAGTGCGTTCGGTCACCGACATGGTCATGGTGTTAAACAGCGACACGAACACCACCAATGCCATCACAGCACCCATGATGCCGAAGATCCGGTCGTAAAGATCTTTAACCTTGGTGTAGAAAAACGCGCGATCTTGCCATGGGGTTATCTCGATCTCTGTGCCTTGATCGTTTTGGCTAGCGCTATTTCGATCCAAAGCAGCTTGAATGCGTTGTTGAACGGTCGATGTCTTGCTGGTTTCAAATAAGAACACCGACAATGTGCTGACTTTGTCTGAAGCCAAAAGCTCTTGCGCGGTAGTGATGTGTACATACAGTTGACGCTTATCCAGCTCAGGAACCCCTGTCGAGTAAATGCCCTGCACCTTAAAATCAAAGGCATTCAAAGCGCCATCACTGGTAGTCGCGAGCAATGTCACCCAATCACCAACCGCAACTTTGAGGTTACGAGCAAGGTCGGTTCCCAGCATGACTTGTGGCTCTTGGCTGTCGTATCTTGGGGATTTCACGTCCGACAGGGTTTGCCCGCTGCGCACATCTAAGAAAGGACCTTTCATGTCGAACTCACGCTCATTGACGCCCGTTCCCATAAAAATGGTCGACTTACTGCCATTAGAAACCAAGCCACTAAAATAGACTCGCGGCTGCACACCACGCACATCACTATCGCCAATAATGCTCTTGGTTAGCGCTTGAACGCTGTCCAGACCATTGCTCAGCGGCATGTCTTCATCTTGTTCAAAGTATCCCAGCGTGCTCAAGGTGAGATGACCAGTATCACGCGCAGTCGATTCTCTCAGTGACTCGTAGGTGTAAAGCCCATAACCACCGGCACTGGTGAGTGCAAATACCGCAATCGCGATGATCAACACCGAAAGTAGGCTGCGTCGACCATTTCTTAATAAGTTAAGCCACGCCAAACGCACCGAGGTTGGAAGTAAAAACGTGCTCATTCTTTGTGTTAACTTGCCCATGAGATCGCCTCCGTGGTTGCAACTTGTGGCGCCAGTTGACCGTCGATAAGTTCAATCACTCGATCACAACGCTGCGCCATTCTTGGGTCGTGCGTTGCGACGATAAAAGTCGTGCCCATTTCGTGGCCAAGCTCTTTCATAATGTCGATCACAAGGTTGGCAGTGTGGCTGTCTAGGCTCGCGGTCGGCTCATCGGCAATCACCAAGCTTGGGTTGTGGATTAACGCTCTGGCTATCGCGACACGTTGCTGTTGCCCGCCAGAAAGGTTGTCTGGGCGGTGATGAACGTAGTCTCCTAGCCCAACGCGCTCCAGCATCTGTTGTGCTCTGCTCTGCTGTTCTTGTTTCGAACATTGGCTCAACATCAATGGATAAGCGACGTTCTCGAGCGCCGTCATCACAGGAACGAGATTGAAGCGTTGAAACACAAAACCCAACGACTGACGACGAAAACGTGCAGCAGCGATTTGCTCGGTTGGATACGGTTGGCCATCAATATTGATCTGCCCTCGATAGTCCATATCCAACAAACCAAGAATGTTCAACAGTGTGCTTTTCCCTGACCCAGACGGCCCACACAAGGCCACCATTTCACCGCGCTGGATGTGCCCGTCGACCCCGTTTAGTGCATCAACACGTTGACCGCCCGTGACATATGCTTTGCCGATATCTTTAAATTCAATCATTTCATTGTCCTCTGATTACTCGCCTACTATTTAGCTTTCATGCCCTTTATTTCGCTTTCGCAATGAGCGCCTTAGCCGTCATAGTTTCGATGTTGCCAGCATCGGTGTTTTCCATTTTTTCAAGCCACACCTGTGCTTGCTCGAAGTCTTCAGCACGAATCGATGCGGTAATTGCGTAGCGATAAATCCACGAAGTTGCAGAGAAGTGCTGTTGTTGAAATTCATCTTCCGCGAGTAACGAGAGGAACAGGTCATAACCACGATCAAAATGGTTAAACATGTCTGGTAGAGAGGTGTAAGTCACCGCAGCCATGGCGCGAGTCAGGTAAGAATCTGGTAATCCTTGAACGCGAGGTTGCTCATGAATTGGTTGGTCTTCGTCTTTAAGCAACACCAGTGATTTATCAATGGTCGATAAACCCTTTTCCACATACTTCATCTTGTTCCATGGTAAGAACGCATCACGCCCCATTAAGGTTTCTGTGCTTCCTAAATAAACTAAAGTCAGTGGCGTAGCGCCGTCTTGTTGCAGCGTATCGTTAAGGCGTTCGTAAGCCACCTCAACCAGATCTTCATTGCCTTGCGCGGCTTGATTATAGATATCAAGAACGTCTGAACTTGGGTTAGCCAAAGCTAACGTAGGAGCGAATGAAACAAGAGCAATCAGCAATGAACGCTTAAGCAGAGAAGTGGTAGAGCCTGAATTAAATGAGTGTGAAGTAGTCATGATTTCTAATCCCTTTCAAATGTTGACGTTGAAAGGTTAACTAGAATTTGTCGTGCCGTTTTATCAATGCGACGAATGGTAATAATGAGGAGTGAATGGTTTAGAGAGGGTGTGAGTGGCGGGAACAAAAAGCACAAGTAGTGAAAACATAAAAGGCTAAGTACGCCTAAAGCCTCTTATCAACTTCGTAAACTTTCAACAGCAATTGAGCGAAGCTGCAAGGAAATCGATAAACAATCTTAGTTTGAGTGGCATTGGATCTCGCTCAGGAAACAATGCATAGACATTTTTCTCTGGCATCAGATAGTTAGATAGCAAGGGCAGCAATTGCCCCGACTGAATGGGTGCATTGGCGATAAAATCAGGAAGCCTAGCGATTCCAAGCCCTGCCATGGTCGCACACAGTAATGCTTCGCTGTTGTTGACTCGGTAATTGCCTTTCACTACAACGCTGGTCACCTGATCTTGGTGACCAAAAAACCACTCGGCACTCTCAGATGTATGACGATAGAGCAAAGCGTTGTGTGCACTCAGTTCGCAGATCTCGGTTGGGATCGACAAACCATTCTCATCAAAATACGTAGGCGAGGCGCAGATAACGCTACGGACGCTGGTTAACCGCTTCGCCACCAAACTCGAGTCATTTAAATCCCCAGCTCGAATCGCGACGTCATATCCTCCTTCGACAATATCGACGTAACCATCGTCCATCGTCATGTCGATGTGAATATGAGGATAACGTTTGAGAAATTGTGGGATGAGAGGGGCCAATATCAGACGACCAAAAGACATTGGTGCACTAACCCGCAATGTGCCAATTGCCTGATTTTGCTGACTGGTTGCTGCATCTTCAGCTTTTTGCAGCCAATAATTAGCTTTGGTGAGGTGATCATAAAACTGCTCACCAGATTCAGTAAGCGATACTTGGCGCGTAGTACGATGCAGCAAACGCACTCCAAGGCTCGACTCCAGTTGGATCACCCGTTTGTTGACTGCCGAACGTGACACGCCCAGTTCACGCGCTGCACCCGCAAAGCTCGATTGTTTTACGACCGCAAGGAAATAAGGAATAGCGTCTAAGTGCTGCATGATTGTCGCCAATTTGGATACAGTGTGGAGAGTGTAGAGCCTATTCTCTAATCAATCTAGGTCTTTTATGCTGATTTCATCGACTTCAATAATAGAGTAAGACATGAAATCACTGATAAAACCGATAACGGCAAGAAGGCACATAAATGGTATCGGTCGGCAATTCCAGTCTCCGCTATACGTGGTCAGCATTGGCAGTCTTGTCGCCGTAAACTTTGCGTTAGCCAAATATGCTGTGACCATTGGCATTCCACCGGTTGATGTCGCGATAATACCGATGGCAGGTGCCGCTTTATTGTTGATGACGTTATTGGTTATGCGAGGTCAGCTCAACCGAACGGCATTGGTGCATTACCGTTATTATCTTTGGGCTGGTTTACTGGGCGTCGCAATCCCTAATCTGGCGTCAACTTATGCCCTACAATCTCTTAATACCAGTACATTCAGTGTACTCGTCACTTTGTCGCCCATTTTTACCTTGTTATTCACCTTACCTTTTCAAGGGTCCTCGTTAACCTGGCGAAAAGTACTTGGAATCATGGTTGGGGTCGTTGCCGCACTCTCTGTGACTTTGTCACCACAAATGAACACTTCATCCCCTTGGTCAGCACTAGCCATTGCGCTACTCGTACCCATATTTTTGGCCGCTGGCAATGTCTATCGCAGTCGCGCGTTCCCCTCTCTTGCCAATCCAATTGTTCTGGCCGCTGGCATGCTGACACTACAGAGCATGGTATGGCTTCCGTTTACTCATGCGATCGATGGTGAGGTCATTGCAAACGGAACTGGCGTACTTGCGCTGATGGCATGCTTATCGGCACTCAGCTATTTACTGACGTTTCGTTTTCAACGGATCACGGACGGGTTGGGCTTTAGCCAAGTGGGAAATGTGGTGACCGTCGTCGGCGTTTCCATTGGGATCACGTGGTATGGCGAGCCATTAACGCTGCAATTGATCGCCGCCGTAATACTGTTGTTGATAAGCCTGTACTTATTTAATCACGCTAAATCTTAATCTCGTTCAGATCCAAATTAGTTTAAATTCAAAGGAGCAATTGCTATGTCACCATTAATCGAACAGACAAAACATCTATATCAAATCGTCGACCAAAAGGATGTCCACGCCCTAATGGCACTACTGCATGATGACGTGTCGTTTCATTTTTCGAACGCCGCACCAGTAGTAGGAAAGCCAGCTGTCGAAGCGGTCAACGCAGCGTTCTTTGGATCAATTGAATCAATGACGCATACGTTTTCTGGGATCTACGTAAACGATGATACGGTTGCGTGTGAGGGACAGGTGGATTACGTGCGCCTAAATGGCAGCGCGCATGCCGCTAAGTTCGCGACTTTCTTATCTTTCAAGCAGGGGTTGATACATCAATATAAAATCTTTGCGGATGTCTCTGAATTGTAATGCCGACAAACCTTAAGTAACCATGTTTGCCCAATTGAAAACCTCAGAGCTAGCAATCTGCTTCTATTTCTATGCAGCAGTGCCTAGTCAACGTTGCTGGCCTTTTCAGTCAGTGGAAGTAAATGCCTTAACGCTCTGCTTTAGCCAAACAAAAGCCTAAGTGATTAATGAGAGTTCTGCGTTAGAGATAAGTGTCATCCCTAAATACAAAAAGCGCCCCAAATAGGTTGGAGCGCTTTTTGTAACTCTTAAAGAAGAGATTACTTAATCACGCCACATACAATGCGCGCACCACCGCCGCCAAGTTTAGCCGGATGGTCAGAATGGTTGTCACCGCCAGCGTGAATCATCAACGCTCTGCCTTTCACGTCATCTAATGTCACTCTTGGTGCCATTACTGGCAGATCAGCTACACCATGAGCATTGACGTAAAGCGGTGGTAAATCACCAAGGTGATTATCATCCGTCCAAGGGAAACCATGCTTACCCGTTTTCTCTGGGTCATAATGTCCGCCTGCAGCCCCACCGAGTATGATTTTGCCATCTTTGGTGAGGCTTTCGCATGAACCATTGCCGTGTACATGGAAGCCATGTGTACCAGCAGGTAAACCTTTCAATACCGGCGTAAAAACAGCTCCGTATTCACTTGAGCTTATCATTACAGTTCCGGTTGACTGACCCGAGCCAAGATCAATCATTTCAACATTCACTACTTCAGCAAAAACAGGAGAAGAGATAAGGGCAAGTGCAGCAAGCCATGTTGTTTTGTTCATATTATTACGTCCTTTTTATTGTTATTAGCACACTTCATTTAGTGGGAAGGGATTTCAGCACATTGGATTGACCATAGATTTCGGCAAATTCTTTCAAATTAAGTCCTGCTTTATTACGCAATTCTGGGGAACACTCCGCTTGGTACAAGTCTTTCGCAGTACTGATTTCGCGTTTAATCAATGCCCCCATCAAAGCGGTGTTTCCACGTTTGTCTTGAAGGCATGCATTAGCACCCGAATCGAGTAAAAGCCTCACGGTTTCTCTGTTTCCTTGATAAGCGGCGACCATGAGTGCGGTATAACTTTGGTTATTGCGTTGATCAACGGGGAAACCTTGAGAAACAAATGCATCGATCACTTCATTGTTACCAATACGAGCGGCATCAAAGAACAACCCAACCAGAGATTGGTATTCCTCTTCCAGTTTGTCGTCAGCAGCCAATAAGCTGAGCGAGAAGATCAAAGAGAAAAAAACGGAGCTGAGTAAAAATACGATTTTCATTTATTCCCCCTAACTAACATGATTAGAGAATGGCCTACAGGAGCCCTGATTTTCGGGCAGAAAAGAGCAGATAAATCTCCCGCAGGCCAAAACTTTACGTCTTACATTGTCGCTTAATTGTTCGTTTGCGAGAGTTTTTCCACTCGTGACATACTGGTGCCAGTGGCTTTAGCCAAACGCGTTCCATACTGTTTGTCTGCACGATAGAAGTAGCTCACCATAGTCGTTTTGATGCCTTTGTCCGTCACCTTATTCAAGTCACCAGCGAGGTTAGCAATCAAATCACTTTTGTCTTGTTCATTCATGCTGCGGTACTGCACACCCGCTTGATAGAAATTTCGTGGATTGCTGATCGCTTTTTGTTGCACCGTACCAACAAGCTTGGTTTCTACAGCTTTGAATTGAACATCTTCTGCCAACTCTAGTTTCCGGCTTGGTTCATTCATAGTTCACAGCGCCACTAGTTAACGTTGCATTGTTGCTCAACCCATTTTGGTTATGGCTACTCACTGGCGCTAATGGTCGGTTAACGGGTAGCTGAAATAAGTTTGCTCCCAAGCGATAAAGCTGTGTATCGGCGTAAGCAAACAAACGACCTTGCAGCAAACGGTCTTCCGATGGCTCGATACCAGGAATTAGATTCGAAGGCGAAAATGCCGACTGTTCCGTGTCTAGAAAGAAGTTTTCAGGTAGACGATTCAACGTCATAGTGCCGACTTTTTGATCCGGTACATTCAGCCACACTTTGGTTGCATCCAATCCGTTGTAATCAAGCTTGCTCAACGCCTCCGGAGACAATACCTTCACATAAAGGTCCCACTTAGGGTAATTACGTCGACCAATTTCAGCATAAAGGTCATTAGTAAGATGGTTAAAATCTTTACCTTGCATCTCAGTGACTTGATCAGGGCGAAGGCTTTTAATACCTTGCTGGCTCTTCCATTGGAACTTCACATAGTTCACGTCACCTTGCTTATTGATCCATTTATAAGCATGAACCCCAAAGCCATCCATAGTGCGATAGCTCGCAGGCGTACCTAAGTTGCTGTACACCCAAGTCAGCATGTTGGTCGCACCCGGCTCACTGCTAAAGAAGTCGAAGAATCGGTTTGGATCCTGAACGTTGGTGACTGGAGACGGTTTTAGAGAGTGCACCATATCCGGAAACTTAATCGAATCACGAATAAAGAACACAGGCAGATTATTCCCTACCAGATCCCAGCTACCCTGTTCAGTATAAAATTTGGTGGCAAAACCACGTGGGTCGCGAAGTGTTTCTGGCGATCCTTTAGAGTGAATAACGGTCGAAAAACGAACGAAAACAGGAGTCACCTTACCTTTATTGGTAAAAGGGTCGGAAACCGTTAAATCACTAAAATTACCAGAAGCGACAAATTCACCATGTGCGCCCGTACCACGAGCATGAACAACACGCTCAGGAATACGTTCTCTGGCAAAACGCTGCAATTTTTGGATCAGATGGACGTCTTGCAGCAATACACTGCCATTCTCACCTGCTGTTATGGAATTTTGGTTATCACCTACTGGTGCGCCGTTGTCTCTGGTCAGGGTTTGAGCCTGTAGAGATGTGCTGGCTAAGCCAACTGTAATTAATAAAAAGCTTTTTGACATCTGCATGGTTGCTCTCCAATGCGTGCTAACCATTAAACCAACCGAGTGGTAAATGGATATTCAAAAGCTCTTTTCTGCCCACCAAGAATATAACTTCAATGTTTACATTTGTTTAATGGGAAATAACGATAGATTCAATAGGTGAAAACGATGGAACAATTAAGTGTGATTGGGATGAGGAAAATAGCAGCCCAATTGTGATTTTCAAAAGCAGAACTTTGCTTACCTTTCCGTGCAGACAAAAAAATAGCCGCTAATCAGCGGCTATTTTTAATTATCTAAACGAAGCTTCTATTACTTCTACTTCTTCGTCTCTTCAACCACGGCTTTCATCAATACCGAGGTATCCATGCGGCCTTGTCCTTCAGCAGACAGTGCCTTGTAGGCGTTGTTGGTTTTTTCGGTCAGTGGAAGTTGGATGCCTTGACGTTCTGCTTCATCTAGACAGAAGCCTAAGTCTTTGATCATCCAATCAATGGCGAAGCCGAAGTCGAACTTGTCTTGCGCCATTGTGGTCGCGCGGTTTTCCATCTGCCATGAACCAGCAGCGCCGTTTTTAAGGCAATCAACCAGAGTTGGGATATCCAAACCTGATTTTTCAGCAAGTACCAAGCCTTCAGATAAGCCGTTCAATACACCTGCAATGCAGATCTGATTAACCATTTTTGCGCGTTGGCCTTGGCCGACTTTACCCATCAGAACCGACGACTTACCGTAAGCTTCGAATACAGGTTGAAGGTCGTTGAAAAGCGCTTGTTCGCCGCCACACATGATAGTTAACACGCCGTTTTCTGCGCCCGCTTGACCACCTGACACTGGTGCATCCATAAAGCGAATACCGGCTTGCTTCGCAGCCACTTCAAGCTCTTCAGACAGAACTGCCGACGTTGTGGTGTGATCGACAAGAATTGCGCTTGGCTTCATCGCTGCCAATGCGCCTGTTTCGCTGGTTGTCATGCTGCGTACATCGTCATCGTTGCCCACACAAACCAATACCACGTCAGCTTCTGCGACACACTCAGCCACAGATTCTGCCGCTTTACCTTGGTGTTTATCAGCCCAGTCTAGCGCTTTGCTGTGAGTGCGGTTAAATACCGTTACTTCAAAACCGGCTTTGACTAGGTGGCCTGCCATTGGGAAGCCCATAACGCCTAGCCCGATAAAACTTACTTTCATTTCTTTCTCCTTTTATTTGACCAAGTCATCGCTATGAAAAGATCGAACACTCTCAATCAATGCATCAATAAGCAGGGTCAAAGCCTTTGGCTGATATTTTCTTTCTTTGTACACTAAATACGCTTGGCGATCACCCCGATGGTACTCAGGGAGCACTTGAATCAGATTCATCTCAGGGGATACATGACGAAAAGGCAATGAAGCAAGCCCCAAGCCTTTTTGCGCCGCGGCCGCCACCGCATGAATATCGTTGACGATGAACTTGGGTTTAATCGTGATCATCTGCTCTAAGCGGTCGGATTTGTAGAGCGGCATATCAAATACATCATCGACATTAATCCAATCTTGCAGCTCCAGATCGTCCGGCTTTTCTATTGTTTCACGCGAATCCAAATATTCTTGGCTCGCGAAAAATCCGTGTTTGGCCTTGAAAAGCGGACGAGCAATCATGCCTTCCATGTCTGAGATTTTAAACGTGATCAGTAAGTCACGATCGGTCTGCGGAATAAGCTGTTGCTGGCTCAGGGTTAGGTCGAGCTGAACGTTCGGATATTTAGTGAGGAATTGCTCTACTGTCGACCCTAGAAAGCCACTATAGAAGTTATGAGGCACTGCGAGCTTAATCTTACCTTGGATAGCATCACGCTCTTCCAACAAGCTATTAAAGCCTTGATGGATAGACTCCATGCCACTGCTCAGTGCAGCAAAGGCCTCCTCACCGTCTTTAGTGGCCACCAGCTCACGACCTTTCTTTTCTAGAAGTCGGATATTGAGGCGCTCTTCCAATGCAGTTAACCGACGCGACATAGTCGACACAGGCAGTTGCAGCCGTTTCGAGGCCGATAGCAAAGAGCCCTCTTCAACCACTGCACAGAATAAGAACAGATCATCAATGTTTCCAAATATGGAATTCATACTTCTATATGTGCCTATTTTTCTCATTAATGGATAGGAGTAACCTTATCTCATCAACAACAGAAAATCACGGGAGAAACATAATATGAACAACAAACAATTTTGGGTAACCGCGATTTTATCCTCCCTGACCATGGCGACTATCATGTCTGGGTTAATTTCTGGCTACAAAATGGGATTCAGCCACGAATGGCCGCCAATCTGGCTACAAAGTTTCTTTCTTGCTTGGCCGTGTGCCATCGTGCTCAACCTAACCGTGCTCCCTTTGATCAGAAAACTATCAGCATGGATTTGTCGTCCGAGAACGCTTTGTGTACCTGAGATAACGGAACGATGATCAAGGGCTTATGTTCAAGGAGCTATGATCTAGAAGCTGCCATCAAGGTGCTGCGATCAAAAAGTCATGCTCACGGATACATGTCTGAATTACGCCCATAAAAAAACCGAGCACTAGGCTCGGTTTTTTGTATTCTACATTTTACTCACAAGAGCAAAGCTATCAATTATAGATTGATATTACAGCTCAGCGTTGTGGTAAACCTGCTGAACGTCATCACAGTCGTCAAGCATGTCTAAGAACTTCTGGAACTTCTCAGAATCTTCTTCAGCTACTGGCGTAGTCGTTTGAGGAACGAAAGTGATTTCCTCAACGTCTAGCGTTAGCTCTGGGAACGCAGTGTGTAGTGCTGTCTTCGTTTTGAAGAACTCAGTTGTTGGAGCGAATACAGTGATAACACCGTCTTCTAGCTCAACGTCAGTCACGTCTACGTCTTCCATCATTAGCGTTTCTAGGATGATCTCGTCATCTTCGCCTGCAAACTGGAATACAGCTTGGTGAGCGAACATGTGAGAAACAGTACCTTCAACACCGATTTTCGCGCCAGTTTTAACGAAACATTGGCGAACGTCTTGGAAAGTACGGTTACCGTTGTCAGTTAGACAGTCAACGATTACGCTTGTGCCACCAGGGCCAAAACCTTCGTAACGAGCTGGTTGGAAGTCTTCACCGCCGCCGCCGTTCGCTTTATCGATCGCTTTGTCGATAACGTGAGCTGGTACTTGGTCTTTCTTCGCTTTAGCAATCAGGTGCTTAAGAGGTAAGTTCATGTCTGGGTCAGAGCTGCCGTTCTTAGCCAGTACGTAAATTTCTTTACCGTATTTAGAATAAACTTTAATTTTTGCGCCTGCAGTTTTCGCCATTGAGGCCTTGCGCACTTCAAAACTTCTTCCCATCGGGATCTTCTCTCTGATTCAATTAACGGTGCAAATTCTAGCAAATTACTGTGTCATTTCAATTCAACAGCTTTGCTGGGTAAGGTTTATCTGCGTTTATGCGACACCCATTACCCGTTTGTATTTTTCAACAGACTGATCAAACCAAGCCTTTTCTTCTGGATCACCTAGCTTCATTGCTTCTTCAACAATGGCTTCAGGGCCACATTTCGCTTGCTTCAGTTTCCATACAAGAAACGATGCTTGCTTATCCAGTTCGATTTTATTTTTCTCGCTGGGTGGAAGGAGTGAAAGGTTGATAGACATTATTAGCCTTCGTCTGTAATACGCTTGGCCGAGAAATATATCATAGAGCAGCCTCATAAAACCAATACTATGAGCAATAGTGGGGGGTTGTCGGACGAGAAAGCAGCAAGTCGCTGATGCAGGTCAAGCTAGTTTGGGAGAAGTTACGCCCAATGATACGAAAGTATCGCTTATTCAACTCATACCATGAGCCGCTTAAGCAGATATTCGACTCACCTTATGAGCCGAATAATTAGATAATCGCATCACAGAGGTTGGAAAAATACCTCATCTAGACCCAAAAAGGCTATTCACTCACCGCAAACACATCACAGCGTGAGGCGCAGATGAAGTCGTTTTTGTGTAGGCCTTTGATTGAATGACTCCACCAGGTGACGGTGACTTTGCCCCACTCCAATAAAATCGAAGGGTGGTGGAACTCTTCTTCTGCCAACTCTGACACTTTGTTGCTGAATGCCCACGCTTGTTTGTAGTTCTTAAACTTAAACACCTTCTCAAGCTGTGGGATGCCGTCTCTTTCGATGACCTGCCAGTCTGACAACTCCAACAATAAAGATTGTTGCTCGTCTTTACTTAGGGCAATCGCGTCGATACTGCAGGCTTCGCATTTTTGTTCATTCAACATGTGTTGGTTCCTTGGGTTCAAAAAGTGGTGGTAGTAATCCCTCGTCTATCGCGAGATCAGCTTGCTGTATTAGGTTTTCCTGACTGATTTTGAAGAGCTCAGACAGCTCATCAATCACATAATATTTCGGTTGTATGATGTCGATGCGATAAGGGGTTCTCAAAACCGTTTGCAGATCGAACCGCTCACGAACGGCCAAATCCCCTCCCAACGCATACATGGTTTCCGCCGGAGACGAAAGAATGCCGCCGCCATAGATTTTCAGCCTATCGCCTTCTTTTACTAAACCGAACTCGACCGTAAACCAATACAAACGGGCCAGATACGCGCGTTGTTTAGGTGTGGCTGCTTGGCCTAGTTTTCCGTAATGCTCAGTGAATGTCGCAAAATCGGCATTGGTGAGCATGGCACAATGGCCGAAAATTTCATGAAAGAAGTCAGGTTCTTGTAGGTAATCGAACTCATCTCGCGTTCTCAGAAATGTCGCCACTGGGAATTTCTTATTGGCGAGCAAATCAAAGAAACGGTCGAAATCGATCAACGCAGGCACAGGCTGTACCTGCCAACCTGTTGTTTCCATTAGCACTTTGTTTATCTCTGGAAGCTGGGGAACTCTGTCTAATGGCAGATCCAGCAGGGTTAAACCGTGCAAATAGGCATCGCATGCGCGGTCGTTAATGACGTCCAGTTGCCTTTTCACTAAGTCGTGCCAAATGGCGTCTTCTTCGAGGCTCCACTCAACCCATCCCTCTTGGCTCACGGGCTTAGAATGATATTGAGTCATTACACACCTCCTTTCGAATGTCTCCCTTTAAGCCTATCTCCACTCCTTATATCCGCCAATTTGCGCGATTTTTCGAAACAAGCGATCGTGTAACATTTTATTTACACAGTTCCGTCGCACCCTTATTTTGCTGATCTTTTGACTTTGTAAAACCTAAATACCAGACTGAAAACGTTAACTTTTTGTTAAAGGTAAAGGAATGCACGAAAACAATAAGCCAGTTTGGCAGCCCAGCGAACAGCGCATCGCAGACGCCAACTTAACCCAATTCATTGATAGCCTTAATCAGCAGGCCGTACTCGGGCGGGAATTACAAAACTATGCGGATCTCCATCAATGGTCTGTGGAACATCCAGAGTCGTTTTGGCAGAACGTATGGCAGTTTTGTGAAATGGTCGGCTCGCAAGGGGATGACACCAAAACTCAACGTGAGAGTCGCTGGCAGAAGCCGAAATCAAATCGCGATGCGGTTTGGTTCCCGAATGCTCAAGTTAACTACGCCGAAAACTTGCTGCATTCAGCAAAAACGTTGCCAAACGAGCTTGCGATTTGGTTTGAGAATGAGCGTGGCGAACAGCAAAGCTACACATGGCAAACCTTGTGTGAAGAAGTATCTAGCGTTCAGCAATGGCTCGTGGAGTGTGGCGTACAACAAGGCGATGTGGTCGCCGCTTATACCCCTTATCTGCCACAAACCGTGATCGCAATGCTAGCGACCACCAGCTTAGGCGCGATTTGGACATCGACTTCGCCTGATTTTGGCGTCGAGAGTGTGATTGAGCGCTTTGGCCAAGTGAAACCCAAGGTGCTATTCACCTGCGATGGCTACACCTTCAATGGAAAAACGTTCGATATGACGGACAAAAACCGTCAAATCATCGAGCACTTAAACGAATTAAAACAGGTGTGTGAGATCGGTTATTTGAAACCGACTCGTGATTTAGAGAAGAACGATTTAAAGAAAAACAAAGTTGAACATGATGTGTCGATCCAAAGCTGGCAAAACATCATTAATCACTATCAGCCAAAACCTCTTGAGTTTATTCGTGTCGGCTTCAATGAACCGTTGTTCGTGCTCTATTCCTCCGGTACCACCGGAAAACCAAAGTGTATTGTTCACTCGGTTGGTGGCACTACCATCAACCACCTAAAAGAGCATCAGCTTCATTGCGATATTAAACCGAGAGATCGCGTGTTCTACTACACCACTTGTGGTTGGATGATGTGGAACTGGCACGTATCTTCGCTCGCGAGCGGTGCTTGTTTGGTGATCTTTGATGGCAGCCCAGTTTATCCGCAACCTAACGTTCTGTGGGATTTAGCGCAGCGAGCTGATGTATCGACATTTGGCACTTCAGCCAAGTATCTAGAAGCGATTGAGAAGGCAGAGCTCTCGCCTATCGACAGTCACAACCTTCCTAAATTAAGAACACTGTGCTCGACGGGTTCTGTACTCTACCCAGAGCAGTTCGATTACGTCTACAAACACATCAAGCAAGACCTGCATTTAGCGTCCATTTCTGGCGGCACGGATATTTGTGGCTGCTTTGTTTTAGGCAACCCTATCTCGCCAGTGTATCGCGGAGAGTGCCAACAGGCAGGGCTCGGGGTCGACATCAAGGTGTTAAATTCGTCTGGTCACAAGGTCAATCATGAACGTGGCGAACTGGTGTGTACAAACTCCCTACCCAACTTCCCTGTTGGCTTCTGGAATGACACCGGAGAGCGCTACCACAGCACTTATTGGGACAAGTTCGATAATGTGTGGCATCACGGTGATGAAGTCGCACAGAGCGAACATGGCGGCTACCTGTTCTACGGGCGAGGCGACACCACACTCAACCCCGGTGGTGTGCGAATTGGTACTGCCGAGATCTACCAGCAAGTGAACACCATTGAAGGCATTGTGGATTCCATCGCCGTAGGTAAAGATGTCGACCGCAACGAGCAGATTTGGCTGTTTGTCCAACTGCAGCAAGATGTGAGTCTAGACGAAACGTTACTCACAGCCATCAGAAGTAAACTCAAATCCTCTTGTTCACCAAGACACGTGCCAAGCCAGATATTTTCGATCAGCGACGTGCCAAAAACACGCTCTGGCAAACTGGTGGAGTTGGCGGTAAAACAGGTGATTAATGGCAAGAGTGTAGAAAACCTTGGTGCCATTGCTAATGCCGAGGTTTTAGAAGAGATAAAGCGCGTTGTTTCGCTTTAATAGTTAGAACAGAACTATGAGATAAAGGGCCAGTCAAAGGTGCAAGTTCAAAAGCATTCAGCCCTTTGCTGTTCTTTCTAATATTTGCGTTTACTGCAAGTTACCCATCACCATGACAGAAAGTCAGTAGCAATTTTCTATTCCCCACTAAACCCAAAAGTTAGAAAATCAGTACAAGTTATTGGATAATCGTACAATTTTTCGTTTATGAAACAACCGTAACAGCGCTTTATAAGGGCTAGACGTTGGTCTAAAACTTGCTTTAAAGCAGGTAATATTAACCTTATCGATTTCGTGAGCTTATGAGCAACCCTCTTCCTCCCAAAACATCCATGCTGTGGAATGACCATCCTTACACGCTCGAAGAAGCCGTTGCTGCGTATGAAAGCGATGGTTCCTTATCTTCATTGACTGAAACTTCAACAGCGCCCTCAAATGATCTTGCAGGCTCACCACCTGAGCGCAGCATGTTTTGGGAAGGAGAAACCAAGAAAATAGACCCGCCCTCAAAACCTGAGCCAAGAACGATTGATATGACGCAGAGGAATGAGCCCGAAGAAGGTGGACCGGCACATTTCATTCCCGTCCGCTACGCCATCGACCAGCTCGATAGTGAAGACGCTTCACCGTTTGGTTTACCGACTAAATGGCAAGGCAAAGGGCCAGCAAAGCTCAACACTATTGGCTATACACTTCGTCAGGTACGCGATGGTTGGCTTTATATTTATGATTCGGTGAGGAAGGCCCTTGATGAATATGAAGTGAAAGGGACACAATTCACGCTTCATAAACTCGGGGCAGCAGAAAGCCCAGAATCCGAGACGAGGGGAGTGCCAGAGTCCCCAAGTACATTCCTTACTTATACCGACGGAAGCCTTCTATCCCTCTGTTTTTCTGAGCACCGATGGACATGGAAAATGTTTCTTGCTGTGCTAAACAATCCCAGCAGTCATATTGACCGCATGCAAACCGTGGTATTAACAGCGAACTCGCAACAACATCATATTGCGCCTATCGCTCAGCTCTCTGAAGTGGCAGACATCGAAACCTCTGCTATTGATGATGGCCGCTTTGCGGATTCTGGCATCGCCACCAAAGCAGATGAAGATGGTTCTATCTTTAAACCTGTCGCAACCGAGAGTGATTTAACCTCTGCGATTCCAGAAAAAGAGTCGGGCTACTTCGTCGCGATAAAAGATTACGCCGCAGACATTCAAGATATGTCGCTGCATTTTGTTGGTGCCGCCAGCCCTTACCGCCTTTTCACTGATCAATTTTCAAACCAGTGGAGCTTGATGCAGACCGCCATGCAACTGTGTATGTTCGGGGCAAGTGACGAGATAGACATGCCAGCTAACGTTAAGCGTAACGGCGAAGAGCTGTCGTTTTATACCGACATGGCTGAGTATTATGATTCCTCTAACCAACTTGATTTGGCAGAGCAGAACAAAAGCTCGGTTCAGTCCGGCTATCCTGCCAAGTTTTCTGCTGGAGCGATTGAATCGCACCAACATACCCAAAGTGACATAACTAAAGCGATACAGGACAAATATCGAATTTCTGCGAGCCGATTTGGTAAATACGAGCAATGGATAGCGACTGAGCGTTGGCGTAAGCAGCTCAACTGGAAGCAAATGCTGAGCGAAATGCAGGAGCTGTCAGAACAAAAAGAAACCATGCTTGCCGAAGTTGTTTCAGTAAAAACCGACTTTATCGCTGTAATGGAGTCTTTGACACCGCATCATCTCGAAAGAACCTTCGACCTATATAGTGAAGACACACAATACAGCTTGTATCAACTGCACAAGCAAGCGGTTGAGTCATTTACTTTGGTAATACAAGAAGAAGACCGCCAATGGGCAGAAAGCCAATGGGAGAAACCAACCAGTTTACTTGCTCTCTATGCCTCTGGATTTAGCCGAAGCTTATTTAAAGTAATAGAGAAGAATATTACTGAGGCGCGGAATGAACAGTCGATCGCTTCAGAAAATCCTGCCCCTGATAATCAGTTGATGGACCAGATCTCTGCTACGAGCAACCGTGTGAGCATGTACTCTAAGATCATGGATTTTATTTCCAACCCAAACACTGCGGAAACGGACTTTCTCAAAGATATCGCCAAAGGCTTCCAAGAGCTGGATATTATCTTTAAATCAGCAATAGGTGCGCTTGCAAAAGGAATTTTAGAGTTTGGCGTTAGTATGACTTCACAAGCATCGATTATGCTGATGCCTGTTTTTGCTAAACCTCTGAACCGCCATAGCTATTATTTGTTTGCTGTTATAGCAGAGCATATGGCACACAATATGCCCGTAACAATAAAAGAAGGTTACGCTCTCGATTTTAAAAAATGGAAAACACGCGTAAATGATTATCTGATTAAGCTCGAAAAAAATGATGCAATCATTGCTGACTTCCAGAAAAATAACCGCAAAGCCGACTCTAAATACAAAACAGCTTTAGAGAATAAAAAGACTATTAAGAAAGCACTCGCTGTGGCTACATTGGAGTACCCGCAGTATATTGAGTTACCTGATGATCTCCCTCAAAGATCCGTCGAGCTTAGAACTCGGATCGTGATGAATAAGCTCGATGATTTGAATAAACTGTTCGAGAATGCCGGTGGTCTAGGCTTTATGGCATTAGTATTTAACTGCATCGCGCTTGGTGATGCCATGAGCAGTATTCAAGACACAGGGTTAATGTCCTCAGATGAATTTTTGGATATCCAGCAAAAGCTTTTTTATACAGTAAACGCTTGGACGGGAATTCGCACTGGTAAACTTTGGGACAACGTAAGAGTAGATAAAACGCTACGAGCACGTTCTTTATCTGCCCTAAAAGAAATGGCGAAACGTGATACCACAATACCTATTTCTTCTTTGGGTGATCTTAAGTTTTTCAACAAATGGCTTGCGGTAACAGGAATAATAGGTGCTTTAGCTTCAGGGATAGAAGCTTACCGGTCGTTACAACAACTTGATAGTTTGAATGGCACTGCAAAAATTGCGGGATACTTCAACTTTTCTTCTTTAGTTGGACTTACAGCAGTAGGGGCCTTTCAAGCTGTAGGGGGAGTAACTGGAATATGGTCAGCAAACGTTCTTTTCGGTGGGCCAATCATGTTTGTCATTATGGGGCTAACTGCAATTTACCTTTTGAGCAACTATGTAATGAGCAAGTTCAAACAAGACGATTTTCAAAAATGGTTAGATAAATTACCGTGGGGATATCATTCCGCCAGAGCACAATGGAGTCAGTCTCCAGATCTGTTAGAACGAGAAAAACACAACTCTTCATTAGTACAAAAGGCACTATTTGATTTACAAACCATCATAGATAAACCATCAATCTACCAAGTGCCAATGATGCGGGTTGTTCCCAATTCATCAACGCAATACCCATCAGCAATGCAGGAGCTGTTTGGTGTTGAATTGCGTATCCAAGTTCCTACCAAAATAGCAAGAGATGGAATTAAACTTCGGACAAATACTTCGGTAACTAAGGGAGAATTGATATCAGGAACTTGGTACACCGGAGTAGATCTAGAAACCTTTAATAGCCCGATGAACTCCGCAAACTCTCAAAGCGTGTATAAATTGAGTTTACCTATGAAAGACTCAGCTGACTATCTAGCATTTGAGATAGAATACATCCTCGATGATAAAAACGAATTAAGCCGTAAGTACTGGTTCCAAAATAATGCAAAACAGCGTGCAACTTATACGGCGATTTCAGACAATACTAAACAAGCAACGATCAGAAGTTCATTAACTTCAGATGCTAGTGAACTTAGCTTACAGGAGTAACCCTTGGCTTATTTACCTTTTTACATCACGCCAGACGAGTTTTCGGCTTATCAAGAAGAACAAGAGCAACAAATTCTAAAAGGGAAAAAGCTCACAACCTGGCACAAGCACGATATTGAAGAGCCTTTTCGATACTTATACTTATCAATTGCTATAGCCGCAGTCAGCCCATTACTTTTCCTTACCTACTTTCTCCACGATAGTAGTCAGATGCTCTTGACCTACATATTATCAGGCTTAACGATAATCATGTCCGGTGTTTCTTATCTTACATTTGGTTTAGACAATCGTTATGACTACACCATATCCGAGCAAGGCATGGTCTTGAGAAAGAGACGAGATCTCCCTACTTGGGTGAACTCAGCAGCGCAAGTGATGGGTTGGTTTGGAGCGGTAGTCTGCGTATTTATGGTAATCGCTGTAGGACCAATGGCTCTAGTCGGTGCTGGTGGATTTATTTTAGTTTCATTTCGCATGCTGAAGCGCCAACCTGAAGAAGAAACTGAAGTACGAGTGGGGCGTCGCAAAGATTCATTGTTTGCTCAATACAACAAACAGCGAAAACTCATTGTGATTTATCACAAATTTGACGACTGCTATTTCTTTGACATTGAGCATACAGAAGTCAGTCGAAACCAAACTCGTGGTCGTAGTTATATATTTTGCAAAACTGAATCAGAAGTGGATTACTTGTTGAAGTTGTTAGTTAACAAGTGGAACATCGAATGCTCTGAAGAAAACAATATTAAACAGCTTTTCAATACAGACCTAATGTACGAAAAACTTCAAGATATTCCAGTAAGAGGAACTAAATATCTACTAAGCGAAGTTGATAGCCTGAGAAATCAGAATGCCACATTACCCGAACTAAAATACTTGCGTGGTGACTTATGGCTAAGCGAAGCGGAAATCGACCAACGCAAAGCAGAACTGAATACAACCAAGAAGTAACCCTTGGCATATTCACCATTTTATATCACCCCAGAAGAATTGGCGGTTTATCAAGAAGCGCAAGAGCAAGAGATTCTTACAGGGAACAATTTAACAACATGGCACAAATAGGATGTAGAAGAGCCGTTTCGCTACTACTACAAACTATTTTCGCTTCCATTTGTGATCGCGCCATTCCTATTAACTTTTTTGATACATACAAGTGACACGGTTGGTGCGACCATTTTTTCTTTTATTTTGTCGGTGATGGTGTCTGGAGCTTTCTACCTTACGATCGGCCTCGATTGTCGGTATGACTACATTTTTTCTGACAAGGGCTTTGTGATGAAAAAGTGTCGTAATATGCCTAAGTGGGTAAATACCGCCACGCAAGCTGTTGGCTGGATAGGCTCCGTGGTGTGTGTTCTGATGGTGGCGGTGGTTGGCCCAATGGCATTAGCGGGAGCTGGCGCCCTTATTTTACTCTCATTTGGGATGTTAAAACGTCAGCCTGATGAACCAACAGATGTGAGAGTTGGAGAGCGTGAAGACTGGTTGTTTGCTTACTTTAACAAAAAGCGCAAAGTGATTCGCTTCTACCACAAATACGACGATTGCTCTAAATGGGATCTAGTCGAACATACCATTTTCAGAACTCAAACTCGTGGTTATAGCTACTTATTTTTTAAAACAGTCGAAGAACTAGACGAGGTGCTAGAGGCTCTCTCAAATAGATATGATATCGAATGTGTTGAGTTTCCAAACCACAAAGAGTTTTTTGAAGGAAGGCCTGAGTCTCGAATTCAAGATATCCCTTCCCGGAGTCTTGAATTTCCAGTAGCCGATACCTTTGACCTTAGAGCACAAAACACCCCACTTCCTGAATGGCGACGTATTTACAAAGGTAAGTGGCAAACCGAGTCTGAGATTGAACAGTCTAAGGCAGAAGGTACAAATAACCTGAGTGGCAATATTTGATATCACCTTTGTCACTCGCGCTAGTTGTTAAAGTGTAGAAACCAAGAAGCCTCCAACATTGGAGGTTTCTTTTTATCCGGATAATATTAAGATACTAAGCTTCTGAGTAAAGACAAAAGCATGCGTTCGAACTCTTATGAGAACAGGTTAAATATTTGGATACTCAGTCCAGATTTCTCCCCTCTTTTCAAAAAACATCCTCAATTTAGCAAAATAAATCGTTGTTTCCGTTCACATCGGTGCATTCGCATCCGCTTGGTTCTCTGGCATTGCATCGATAAAAGCGGGTAACTGGTTACACGCTTCAACTATCGAGTTAATCAACGGATAAAGCGACATATCAATACCAAAGCGCAAAGCATTGTAGACTTGCGGCACTAAGCAAATATCGACGATACAAGGGGAATCTGTGAGGCTATACACCGCGTCGCCATGTACTTTTCTGTGCTTCGCTAGCTTCTCTTCTAACGCCGAAAAACCTTGGCTCATCCAATAGTGAAGCCAATCCACTTTTGCCTCTTGCTCGCACGACAATTCTCGCTCCAAATACTGCAACACACGCAGGTTATTTAGAGGGTGAATTTCCATCGCGATATCCTGAGCCATCGCCAACGCTTGATAGCGCAGTGGGGTTTGCTCAGGAATCAACAAGGTGTCTGGGCTGCTCTCACACAAATAGTGTTCATCGAGATATTGAAGAATAGCCAGCGACTGATTGAGTTGAACGTCACCATCCACCAGCACCGGCACTAATTCACTGGCATTGAGCTCGCGATATTGTGGGTCATGCTGCTCGCCGCCATTACGCACCAAGTGCACCGATTTAGACTCGTAGTTGAGTTGCTTCAGGTTTAATCCAATACGCACTCGATAGGCTGCGGACGAGCGCCAGTAACCGTAAAGTATAATGTTCTTGTTCACGATGCTCTCGCTCATACAGAAATCCTATTATGTGGACTATAGCGCCCGATACTGGCTCACTTTTTGGTCAATCGCACCAAAAATGGAGTCACCAGCTGCATCAAACATCTCAAGCTTGATCGAATCGCCAAACGACATGAATTTAGTCGACGGTTTACCATCACGAATCGTCTCTATCATGCGAACTTCGGCAATGCATGAATAACCCACTCCGCCCTCGGCAATTGAGGTGCCATGGTCAGTGCCTTGCTTATTGGAAACCGTGCCCGAGCCAATGATTGCACCGGCCGATAGTGGGCGAGTTTTCGCAGCGTGAACAACTAATTCTGCAAAGTTGAAAGTCATATCCACGCCAGCATTCGGACAACCAAAAGGCTTATCGTTGTAGGTCGATATCAACGGTAGATGCACCTTACTGCCTCTCCACTGTTCACCAAGCTCGTCAGGTGTTACCGCAACCGGAGAGAACGCTGAAGAAGGCTTAGACTGGAAGAAACCAAAACCCTTAGCAAGCTCTGCCGGAATCAAACCACGCAGCGACACATCATTCACCAACATCAGCAAGCGAATCGACTCGTGCGCCTGTTTAGCACTGGCACCCATTGGCACGTCACCGGTCACAATCGCGACCTCGCCCTCGAAATCGATACCCCATTCGTCGCTGGCAAATTCGATGTTGTCACGAGGGCCGATAAACGCGTCTGAGCCGCCTTGATACATTAATGGATCGACCCAGAAACTTTCTGGCATTTCAGCACCACGAGCCTTACGCACCAGCTCAACATGATTTACATATGCGCTGCCATCGGCCCATTGATAAGCGCGTGGCAGAGGTGATTCACAATACTGAGGTGCAAACACTTCACTGCCTGTCACATGCCCAGTATTAAGCGAGGTGTATAACTCTTCTAACTGAGGTGCAACGCTGTCCCAGTTATCCAAAGCCACCTGCATGGTTGGCGCCAGATGCATCGCATGGAAGATTTCAGTGGCAGCCACACATTGTTTGAGATCTTTGCTCACGACCATCAATAGACCATCGCGAGTGCCATTTTTCTTGGTTGCTAATTTCATCCTTATCCCTTATTTCTCTTGCCAACTGTAGACATATTCTTTGTTCTCAACGCTATCGAGTTCCTCAGAGAACTGCAGTGCATGGCGAGTATCGATCATCACCGCCACTTCGTCGGTAAACTTCTTCTTATGCGCCTGACCTGCCTTAAAGGCTTTAGGGTGAGGTCCATGACTGAAGCCTGCTGGATGGAAAGTCACCATGCCCGCTTCAATATTGTCGCGACTGAAGAAGTCACCAGCGTGATAGAACAGCACTTCGTCGTAGTCATCATTGTTGTGGTAGAACGGCACTTTCAATGCACCTGGGTCGCTCTCAATCGGACGTGGTACAAAGGTGCACACTACAAAACCTGCGCCAACAAACGTCGTGTGCGCAGAAGGTGGCAAGTGGTAGCGATGCGACATCAGCGGTCTGATATCGCGCCAATTCACTTTCACCACAGCTAAGTCGCCATGCCAGCCAATTGCATCCAATGGATTGAACGGATAGGTGATCACGCTGACTTTGTCGTGGCGCTTCACCTGAACCTGAGTTTGGTTTTCTGAATACTGAGCGCGGAATTGATCATTGATCGAAGGGATATCGAGCACTGCAGGATCAAACACCGCGTGATTGCCGACCATGCCTTTCTCTGGCAAGGAGTAAGCCGCGTCTGTGTTCTCAATCATCAAGATAAACATCGGCTCGCTTGGCTCTAAGCGCCAGTTGGTCGAGCGCGGGATCATCACGTAATCCCCTTCACTCACCTCTAGATGACCATAGTCACAATAAAGATCGGCGCTGCCTTGGTGAATGAACAGTAGCTCATCGCCATCGGAGTTACGCACTAAGAAATCCATCTTCTCATCCATGCGCCACACGCGGATTTTGCAGTCCGCATTGTGCAAAAGATGAGGCACCGCCCAAGGGGTTATCTGGCTGGCTTTTTCCACTAGCGTAAAATCAAAAGCGCGAGGACGTAAATCGCCCTCCCACTCCGACCAACCTGTTGGGGCGTGTTGGTGATGAAAGTGAGCAGCAGGACCGAAGAAACCACTTCGGCCGGCTTCTCGCTCATAGATTGCCTCTTCGGGGAAGTCGGCGTGCGCTTGTTTAGAACACACCCCCTCCCGATGAGGAAATGAGATCCATTTATGCATCGTCTAATACTCCTCGACGAATCTGGTCCTCTTCAATCGATTCAAACAGCGCCTTGAAGTTACCTTCGCCAAAGCCTTCATTGCCTTTACGCTGAATGATTTCAAAGAACACAGGCCCAATTACCGTCTGTGTGAAAATTTGCAGCAAGATGCCGTCTTTGGTCGGCGCGCCATCAATCAGGACGCGTAGGTCACGCAGCAGATCAGTGTCTTCACCGTGGCCTTTCACACGATCGTCAACTTTCTCATAGTAGGTATCTGGGGTTGGCATAAAGTCCATGCCGCGATCACGCAGAGTCTTCACCGTTTTGTAGATGTCATCGGTGGCGAGTGCGATGTGTTGGATACCTTCGCCGTTGTATTCGCGAATAAACTCTTCGATTTGTGATTTGTCGTCGGAAGACTCATTGATAGGGATACGGATTTTGCCACACGGTGAGGTCATAGCGCGGCTCACAAGGCCAGTCAGCTTGCCTTCAATGTCGAAGTAGCGAATCTCACGGAAGTTACCAAGACGTTCATAGAACCCAGACCATAGGTCCATATTGCCTTGCTTCACGTTATGCGTGAGGTGGTCGATTTCATACAAGCCAACATTGGCTTCGGCCATGCGCTGTTCCGCATCGTCATAGAATCGGAAGTCGACGTCGTAGATGCTCTGCTTGCCATAACGATCCACAAAATAGAGCAGGCTTTCACCGATGCCGTAAATGGCAGGAATGCTCAGCTCCATCGGCCCTATTTCTGTTTTGTACTCTTCACCACCACCCTTAAACGCTTGCTCCATTGCAGCTGTTGCTTCGTTGACACGAAAAGCCATGCCACAGACCGATGGCCCATGCACTTTAGCGAACGCTTCCGCTTGGCTGTGAGGCTGTTCATTGACGATAAAGTTGATGTCACCTTGTCGATACAGCCAAGCCTCTTTTGAGCGGTGCTTGGCGATCTCAGCAAAACCAAGTGACACAAACAGCGCTTTAAGTTGCTCAATTCCCTTGTGGTCAACGGCCGTGTATTCAACAAACTCGAACCCATCCGTGCCAAGCGGGTTGTATGTATCCACCATGAACTTTCTCCTTGTACCTATTGGTTTTGTGTTGTGTATTTTTTGTCCTTAATTAAATTTGGCCCACAAGCCGAGATAATGGAATGGGTGGAGGAAAATGGGCAATTTCGATGAAACCCTGTCAATTTGTAAAATATTTGTTACACACAAACCATCAAGACAAGAAAGTGAGTGCTATCAAGGGATTGAAAGAGGGTGGTTTGATTTACAGCAGAGTGAGAGATGTTATTGAATTGTTACACACATCCTTTTGTCAGCTAAGGTAATAAATCGAACATTAGACTGATGATGCAAAAAAGCCGCTGTAGTCAGCGGCTTGATGAGTTCTAGAGCGAACCTAATTCGAATATAAGATTCTGTTTAATCCCAGTCGAGGATCGACCAATTCGGTTGATCAGCCAGTGCTTTCAAACGCGGGCATGGGTTTACTAGGTAAGCAAAATCAGCGTGTTCACACAAAGGTAAGTCATTGATTGAATCGGTATAAAAGTGGATATCTGAGTAATTGGTTTCTTGATTATCTAACCACTCTTTTAAACGCGTCACTTTACCTTCTCGGTAGCTTGGTACGCCTGATATTTGAGACGTGAAACGGCCTTGGTTTTCAATCAAATCGATACCAAGTGCATTCTCGATACCCATCTTACGACCGACCGCTTCCACTAAGAAAGTTACGCTGGCAGAGATGATCAGCATATCGATGTCGTCATTTTCTAGCTGTTCAATCAAAGGTTTCGACTGCTTGAATTGCTTAGGCAAAATATGCTGTTCGACACACTCTTCAACCAAAGCGGTGACTTGCTCTGTTGGCATGTCGGCCAAAGGCTGCATGGAAAACGTGAGGTAATCTTCCATGTTCAGTTTGCCTTCCGAATACAGGCCCATTAAGCGCTTATCTTCTTCAATAAAGTTGGGCGCAGTGGCAATGCCCTTTTCAACCAAGAACTCATTCCAGAGCATCGCTGCATCGGCATTGATCAGCGTTTCATCCATATCAAATACATACAAAGGTTTGAACATCTTAGGCTCTCACAGGTTGAATTTCGTTAAGGTTAAACAGGAGTTCAAGTTGGCTGCCGTTTGCCAACAGTCGTTCAGAGGAACGGTTAAGCAGGTCGACCGTTAATTCACACTCATCAACGTCCACTTGGTAGCGAATCACGTTACCCAAGAGCTGGTGGTTGCGAATGGTGCCCGTTTTCGGCGCGGAGATATGTTCGCCATATTGTCGACCTTGCTCTTTAACGTAGATAGATTCAGGTCGAATCGCCACTTTCCACTCGGTTTCAATATTGAACAACTGCTTGGCTTTGTTCGCTTGCACCAGATTGTAGTGCCCCATGAACCCTGCCACGAACTCATTGGCAGGTTGAGTGTAGATCTCTTCGGGTGTGCCGGCTTGTACGATCTCGCCTTTGTTCATCAGGAAGATACGGTCAGACATGATCATCGCTTCTTCCTGATCGTGAGTCACGAAGATCGTGGTCAGGTTCATCTCTTTTTGGATGTCTCGGATCTGTTGGCGCAGATGTTTACGGATCTTCGCATCCAGCGCTGAAAGCGGCTCATCGAGTAATAATATACGAGGCTTAACCACCAAGGCTCTTGCCAAAGCCACACGCTGACGCTGACCGCCTGATAGCTGATGCGGGTAGAACTTCTCTTTGCCCGTTAAGTCCACCAGCCCAATCACTTTCGCGACTTCGCGTTTAATCTCGTCAGCAGCAAGCTTTTTCATCTTGAGGCCAAACGCAATGTTGCCCTCAACCGTCATATTCGGGAACAGGGCATAAGATTGAAACACCATGCCGATGCCACGCTGTTGCGGCACTTGATGAGTAATCTCCTCACCATTCACCCAGATCTCGCCACCATCGACCGGATTCAAGCCTGCCAAGCTACGCAGAAGAGTTGATTTGCCGCAACCACTTGGGCCAAGCAGCGTGATGAATTCACCCTTCTCGATGGAAAATTCAATGTCTTCAAACACCGTGTTGTCACCAAAGCGCTTGGTGAGGTTTTTCGCATTTACATAGCTCATTATTTGGTTCCCTGGCTGAAACGACTTGCCAACCAAGTCAGTAAGAAAATAAACAGGAAGTACGTCATCACAAGGGCTGATGTGAAGTGACCACTGGTTTGACGCATGTTGTATAGGTAGATTTGCAGCGTCTCGTAACGTGTACCGACCAAGATGTTGGCGAACACGAACTCGCCCAATAGGAACGAGAACGACAAGAACAGCGACGCCATTAAACCTTTCTTAAGGTTTGGCAAAATAATCAATAAAAACGCCTTGGTAGTGCTTGCGCCGAGCAGGTGAGCAGCGTCCATCAAGTCGTGCAAGTTAATCGCTTCAAAGCTGTTGGCAATCGCGCGGTACATGAATGGCAGCGCGATGGTGAAGTAAGTACCTATCAGAATCCATGGCGTGCCTATCAGTGAGATTTCGCTATCGGCATACAGCTGAAGTAAGCCCACCGACGACACCACTGGCGGTACAGCGAACGGCAATAAGATGAGTATATTCATCACCTTGTCGAGTTTCGGGAAATAGTAAAACACCACGAAAATCGCAGGCAGAACCAACACCACACTCAATGACAGTGCCGCCACACAGATAAACAGTGAACGACCAAAGGCTTGTAAGAAGCGAGGATCCGTCAGCAGGTTGATGTACCAATCCAGAGTAAAACCGTCAGGCAGGATCGTCGCGCCCCAACGTGAAGAGATCGAGTAGATGAAGGTCGCCAAGATCGGGAGCATCATGATTCCAACAATCGAATAGACCACCGTTTTATGAAAGCGAGTATTTACGGTGTTCATTACTTTCTCTTCCCTGCGTAGCTTTTACTGATCAGCCATTGGTTAATCACGGTGATGAAGGCCAGCATCGCCATCAGAATCACAGAAATTGCCGCGGCTAGGTTGGGTTCTAGGAACAAATCGCCCGATACCAAACTCGCGATTCGAATCGTAATCACGTTGTAGTTTCCTGAGGTCAACGCATACACGCTCGCATACGCGCCAATCGCATTGGCAATCAAGATGATAAAGGTGCCAAACAAGGCAGGAGACAGCACTGGCAACGCTATTTTGGTCCAGTATTGCCAAGTTTTCGCACCAAGCAGTGCAGAGGCGGCTTGCCAGTCGTCACTCAAGGCATCGAACGCTGGATACAGCAACAACACCGCTAATGGGATCTGGAAATAGATATAAATCGCCAGCAAGCCCCACTTGCCGTACAGGTCAAAATCACCCAGTAATCCATACTGCTTGAGCAATAAGGTGATCGCACCATTGGTGCCCAAGATGATGATGAATGCGAACGATAGAGGCACACCAGAGAAGTTGCTACTCATGTTGGTAAACGCAATCACCGCATCGCGGATTTTAGAATCAACGCGGCGCAATGAAGAGACCAACAGAGTCGCAATCGCTAAACCAACAATGCTCGACCAAATCGACAACCATAAACTGTTGCCAAAAGCCTGCATCATGAAGGCAGAATTGAAGACTTCAGAATAGTTTTCTAGAGAGAGCTCATCGTCATAGAAGAAGCTGTTGATCAGCACCCAAACCATGGGAGCCAGTTGGAACAGATAGAAAAACAGTGCGAAAGGCGCAAGCCACAAAGCGGGCTTGAAGCGTTTGAACCAAGATTTGGTTTGGGGTTTAAGCGCAGAGCCATCGCTCTGCGTGATTACAGAACTGCTCATAAGGCCAACAATTCCTGAGTGTAAGATTTATCGTGTTCAAGGTTGAGTAGCTGACACACGCTGCCGCAGATATCGGTCTGTTTCACTGAACACTCTTGGTGTGTGAACTTATCGCCAATCACAAAGAAAGGCACTTCACGTTCTTCAGGCAGAATGCCACCGTGAGACAAGTCATTGTTCATGCCATGGTCACTGGTAATGATCACCTGATAACCATCATTTACCCATTTCTCAAGGTAGTTCGACAGGTAAATATCCGCGCCACGTGCACTGTTGCGGTACTGGCGTGAATCCAACCCATGCTTGTGTCCAATATCGTCAATGTTCATTGGGTGAATCAACAAGAAGTCCGGCTGATGAGTGACACGCAGGTGCTCGGCATCCAAGAACAAGGCTTCATCTGGGTAGTGGTCCCAGTGGTAAAAACAGCCGTGTTGAATGTTCAAGGTTTCGTCGTTGGTAAAACGGTCACGCACCGCATCAAATGGCGCTCGGTTATACAACTCGCTCACCCAATGATAGGCCGCGGCAGCCGTCACTTTGCCTTGTGATTTAGCCAAGCTAAAGATCGACTCGTGATTCGATAAACGCACGATTTGGTTGTTAACGATGCCGCTCTCGACAGGGCGAGCTCCCGTTAAAATGCACTCATACAGTGGGCGTGACATGGACGGCAGTTCACACTGCATTGGGTAAAGTGTGGCGCGCAGCTTGTTTTTTTGCGTGCTTATGATTTGCGAAGTGCCCTGTTGGCTCAGAGGAACGCTGTGGTTACTGTTTTTCGAGTCACTAAGTTCTAGAAGACCGTTCAGGTAGCCCATGCAATCACGGGCTACCTGATAATTCAGTCCATCTAGAACAACAAGGATAACCTTATTGCTCATGGTCTATTCTCTATTGCTTGTTTCTATAAGCCACCCGTTACAGGTGGCATGTTAAGCGGGGGTTATTGCTGGTGAATCAATACGCTTTCTTGCCATTGACGCGGCAGGCGGCGTGCTGATTTTTCCCATGCTGAGAAGTCAGTTACTGGGTGAACGTTGCTGTATTGCTCGTTCGAGATCAGCTTGTCTTGCACTGATTTAGGCAGCGTAACGTTGCTACGGATTGGACGTGCGTAACCTTCTGCTAGGTTGATTTGGCCTTGATCGCTGAAGATGTATTCACGAGCCAACTTCGCCGCATTCGGGTTTTGTGCGTATTTGTTGATGATGGTGGTGTAACCAGAGATCACTGAGCCATCTTGTGGAATGCTTACAGTAAAGCGCTCACGGTCGATCTTGTCGCGGTAGTTCAGTGCGTTGAAATCCCACATGATCGCTACTTCCACTTCACCTTTTTCAAGGTTCGCAATGCTTGGATCTGTGTAAGATAGACGACGTTGCTTCGCTAGTTCACCAAAGAATTTAATCGCTGGTTTCAGGTTCGACTCGTCACCGCCATTAGCAAATGCTGCCGCTAATATCGCGTTGTTTGCTTGCGCGGCTACACCTACGTCACCGACTGTTACTTTGTAGTCGCCTTCTAGTAGGTCGCTCCAAGATTTGGGTGCATCTTCAACAAGGTTGTTGTTTGAAATGAACGAGATAGTACCTGTGTAAGCCAGAGCCCAGTGACCATCTTTGTCTTTCGCCCAGTCTGGAATGTCATTCCAAGTCGTTGGCTTGTATGGCTGCGTTACGTCTTTTTTCACAGCGACACGTGCAAATGCGAAACCAACATCACCGATATCTGCGGTTGCGTTTCTTTTCTCTGCTTCAAATTTCGAGATCTCTTGTGCCGAGCTCATGTCCGTATCCTGATGCTTCAAACCGTAGTTTGCTTTCAGGTCAGTCCATGTGCCTTTCCAGTTTGCCCAACTGTCTGGCATACCCACACTGTAAACCGCACCCTCTTTTTGAGCGGCTTCAATCAGTGACTTAAGATCAGCATCCTTCGCCATCGCTGGCATTGAAAGTGTTACCGTTATCAGCGTTGCACCTAACAGTTTTGCAGGTGAACCGATTAATTTTTCAGGTAAACCACTCAGTTTGGCTGGCGATACAGTTGAACGGCTAAGCAAAGTTTTCATTGTCTCTATCCCTCTGGACTAGGTCAGTAAGTTCGTTTTGTATGCTATCGCCAGAGTGTGACGCTTTCGCGCAAGTTATTTGACAGTTAGGATGCATTTTCGTGGCAGTTATATTTCATTAATATGACAGTAAGCCATTGTTTACTGTCACATTCCTGTTAACTCCGTGGTTTACCTTATTGAGCACACGAACTTATGGACTAGATCAGCAATGAGAACATTGGGTACAGGGCAATCAGGGACACAACTAGGCAGAATTAAGACAAGCATTAGAGAACAGCTTCAATCAGGCATCTTCACCGAGGGGCAAAAACTGCCATCCGAAAGAGATCTCAGCGAGCTGTTTTCCACCACACGAATCACGCTCAAAGATGCGCTGGTGTCATTAGAAACCGAAGGCTTGATATACCGAGAAGAACGCCGAGGCTGGTATGTGTCGCCCGAACGGATTCGCTACAACCCATTGTCACGTTCTCACTTTCATCAAATGATTCGCGAACAACATCGTATTGCAGAAACAAGGCTGCTGAGCACCCGCACAGAGATGGCAGCGGGCGATTACGCCAAAGCATTAGAGATAGAACAGATAACGCCGATACACGTCATTGAGCGATTACGCTTTATTGATGGCAGAGCGGTACTCTTCGTTGAAAACGTCTTGAAAGCACCGCTGTTTGAAAAGGTACTATCAGAAAACCTCACCATGTCGTTGACGGGTATCTACCGAGAAAAATACGGTTACGAGACCCAACGCTCGCGCTTTGATGTAATTCCCACTTCAGCTCCTGCGCATGTCGCCAAGGCGCTGAATTTGGCAGAGGGCCAGCCAGTTTTGAAGATCTGCCGAGTGAACTACAAGCAAGACGGCGAGTTAATGGACTGCGAACTGGAATACTGGCGACCAGATTCTGTGGTGATCCATATTGATAGTATTGGGTAGCACGTAAGAAATAGATTAGAAAATAGGAAAACAGCACATACAAAAACTCCGACTGATTAGGTCGGAGTTTCGTTTTTAACGGTTACATTTGATGAGGAACTAACTAAACAATCTTTTGTTCATTTTCTTCTTTAGCCGAATCGGTTTCCTTAGATAAAAAGCTCGCGACAATCTCTCGTAACTTCCCTTGATTAACCGGCTTTGGTAAAAACTCATCCATACCCACATCAAAACACAAATGCTTGTCTCTCTGCACAACGTTAGCCGTCAGCGCGACAATTGGAATATGCTTTGAAGAGCCCTCTTCGATCGCTCTGATCTGCTTAGTCGCTTCGAAGCCATCAAGAACCGGCATCTGACAATCCATAAAGATCATCACATAGTCATTGGCCTTAAACTTCTCTACACCAATTTCCCCGTTGTCAGCGATATCCACCTCAAGACCAAGCTTCTTAAGCATCATCTTAGCCACTTGTTGATTCACTCTCGAATCTTCGACTACCAAGACTTTACCGCTAAAAGACGCAGTGATAACCGCGGGTTTTGGTTCTTCTTTTAAAGCAGTTTTCTCAGGCTCTGCTGGTTTAGCAACAGCTGCCGGTTTGGTTACCGGCACAGGCTCGTTGTCTTTGAACGCCACCTCGCCTCGATTTGGGTAGGTAAAGGTCGAAGTATCCGCCGCTCTCGCTAACACCTCACTGATAGTCCACTTAAGCTGGTTATCTTGATATGGGCGAGCAATGTAGGCGACAAAGCCGACTTGCTTGGCTCGGACTTCATCTTGCTTTCTTGGGTCAGCAGAGATCATCACCAACTTCGGACAATCTTTCTCAAAGCGTTCAAGCAAACTTCTGGCTAACTGGAAACCATCAATCGATGGCATCACCTTATCTATCAGTACTAAATCATAAGGCGTCGATTGAGCAATGGAGTCAGCCACCAGCTCTAATGCTCTAGAACCTGTCTCACAGCATTCAGATGTCACTCCAAAGGACTGCAGTTGCGTCGAAGTAATCCGCATGTTGAGTTGGCTATCATCCACCAACAGCACTGAGATCTTGTTAAAGTCGATACGGCTCTCTTCCACTTCCAAACACGGATCAAAGTCAGCTGTGAAATAGAATGTACTGCCCTGCCCTTGCACACTAGTGAGCTCAAGCTTGCTGCCCATTAAGGTAACGATTTTGTCGCATATCGTTAAACCAAGCCCTGTACCGCCATAGATACGAGTAGTGCTGCCGTCGGCTTGTTGGAACTTATCAAACACCGACTGTTGTTTGTCTTCCGCAATGCCAATGCCGCTATCTTTTACTTCAAATCGAACTCTCAGCTTTTGCTCAGGTTCTGTGATTTCTTCCAAGCGAAGTGAAAGCGTGACATGGCCATGCTCAGTAAACTTGATTGCGTTGCCGACTAGATTATTCAGTACCTGTCTTAATTGGGTGCCATCTCCGATCACCATGGTTGGAATCTTAGGATCAATGGCCAGTTGGAATCTGAGCCCTTTTTGTTCGGCTTTCACTCTGAAGGTCGACTCAACATCGGCTGCAATGCCCATCATTTTCATCGGCTCTTGCTGAAGCTCTAAACGACCAGCTTCAATCTTCGAGTAATCGAGAATGTCATTGATCAGATCTAGCAGCGTGAGCGAAGAGGTATTGAGCATGTCGACATACTCTTTTTGCTCTTTCGGCATGTCCATTTCAGAAAGCAGAGACGACAACCCGATGATGCCGTTCATTGGAGTACGGATCTCGTGACTCATATTGGCAAGGAATTCACTCTTGTTGCGGTTAGCTACTTCTGCGGTGTTTTTGGCTTTTTCCAATTCTTGGTATTGTTGACGAATGCGTTCAATAGACTGGTTATAGCTCGACTCTAGCGTCGAAATCTCATCTTGATACGTACATTCTGGCGGGGTGAGAAAACGTGGCTTGTTGTCTTCTACTTGTTGTTGGTTAATTTGAGAAGACATGATCATCAAGCGTTTAACGACTAAACGATAGACGATCGTCAGACACACCAGAGAGAGCAAGAAGATTTTCACGGCTTCGAAGGCGAGTAACAACAGAACCCGTTCTTCGAAATCATCGAGGATAATACTTAAATCAGCTTGCACCGTTAATGTGGCAAGGGGGTAATCTTTACCTCCCATTTGGTGCACCATTTCCCAAGACTGGGAGTACGACTGACCAGAGGTTGCTTGACCCAGTTCTAGAATTTTTTCATCGGGGCTTTCTATGAGTAGATAGCTCACAGAGGGTAAACGGGAGATGCCTTCAGCTTGCACGAACAGTTGAGTTCGGTCTTCCACCCACAAGCTCGCCGTTAAACCGGAGAGGTATCCCGCTTTAACCTGTTCGATCTGAGAACTGATAAAAGAAACTCGACTTTGGTACTCCACATATAATCCCAGACCTGTCACTATAACTGTGAATAAGGTGCTGATTGCGATTATTGTCCCGATCAACTGTCGAGAGAGTCCAATATAGCGTTTTCCTTTTTTCACCATACACAAATTACCATTATTGTTATCCTAGCAAACTACAATTACTCAACTAGTATAATAGTAGTCATTCATCAAATAACTAGGGAAGGTTATGAAAAAACATCTTATCGTTGCATCCATAGTCAGTTTGTTTTCAAGCAGTTATGCTTCTGCAAGCGAACCTCTTCACTACTACATTATTGAGAGCCAAGCGCAACCTTTTCAGATCGAAACTGACGGGTCATCTCACAGAGGAATGGTTTCAGATATTGTGGAAGCGGTATTCGATGACAGCCAATATGAGATCAACTACCACACCTACCCTTTTAATCGAATGATCGACAAGCTTGATGCAAGAGAGAATCCAAACTGGGTAACCTACGGCAGCCCGAGCTGGGGAAATATCCAGTCGGTTAACCTGTCTAAAGATCCGATTTACAATGTAAAACACGTGTTACTCAGCAGCGGTAAAAAGCCGTTTGAGTTTAATACTATCGACGATTTAGACGGAAAAGCCGTGGTATTGCTGGTCGGGTTTGAATATCCGAACCTAGAGCCATACATCCAACAAGGTAAGCTCAACGAAATTCGAGTGAAAGATTACACGGCTGCGTTTCGTGTCCTCAACCGAGCACCTGGTGATACTGTGTTTGTTGAGATGGAATCACGAATCAAATATAACCTAAACGAGCAAAAGCTGAGTATTGATGACTACCAGATGCAAGAGTTTGGTTCTGTAATCAATAACTACCCTATCCATTTGGCGTTTGACCCTGAGATGGACCCTAAACTGCAAACCTTCATTAACCAACGTCTCGATCAAATGAAAGACGATGGACAGCTCAACGACATCGTACAGAGCTACTTATAGCACCAGCGTAACGTAGAGCTTGGCAACGTATTACTTGATAAAACATAGCTTGGTAACGCTCTTTAGCTATCGTTGATGCCTAACTCTCTAAAACCTAAAAGGCCGCCCTGCTTAGTTTAATACTAAATAGCAGGGCGGCCTTTTAAATGTGAAGAACCTAACGCTGGTAGACCCGTTCGAATAACTGATCTCGAACAAACTAGTGCGAAGCAATCAAATGCCGTTGCTGAGTGCGAAGCTGGTGACGCACTGCCATCAGAATCTTACCCAAATGGTTCTCGCCGGTTCCATCCCCGCCATCGCCCCAGAAGTGGTCTTTATGCGAATGTTCTTTGATCACCGAATCTCCGGTATTGGTAAGAAACAACGCAAACTGTGGATTCTGTCTAAACTTCTCCGTCACAATGAACTGCATCACTTCAACACGAATGTCATACCAATCTTCACGTACTTGATCTTCATAATCACGACTCAACGAAAATGCTTCAGCAGGCGAACAGGCTTCCAAAATAGTATTGCGCAGTTCTTGAGAGGCGAACTTCATCGCTTGATAATAGTGTTCGCTGGTAGCCCATACTTGGTCATCGACCTTAATGGGGCAAGCCGCAAAATTTGAAAGGTATCCGTTTGGATCTTCAGGTTCATAAAACAGCACTTCTTTGGCTTGAGCCACAGAATTAGACATAGCCTTCTCCTTACCAACGACATCGCATATTTTTGCTTTAACTTTAAAATTAGTGGCGTTGCATATTGCTGTCAAACAACTTAGTTCAAGAGTAAGCCATCAGCGTGTTTTTAGCAGAAAAGAGAGGTATGAAGCGAGTTTTTATTAATTAAGAAGTGAATGGAATGTGGTTGTTGAAAAATGCTGTTAAAGAAATAAAATCTATATAAATCAAAGGGTGGTATGTGACCACCCTTGAAATACAGTTGGAAATTTTAGTGAATCAAGCCAAGATCTCTCGCTTCTTCCAGACTAAAACCGCTTTCTCTAATTTCTCTTAGAGTCTCGATACGACGACGAGCTTCAGCAGACTTCATTTTCTTTTCTGGTTTGAAAGATACTTCTTCTTCAGCATCCCACTTGTTTGCAATATTTGTCATTTCGTCATGGTTGATAGAATTAATGGACATGTTTTCCTCCGAAAAGCACCATGTAATGGACAGCTAATCTGTAGCAAAAGCTAAATCACTTGTTAAGAAATTCTGTACTGAAATGTGATGATTCCGACGCTTCACAAAGCTAATTAATAAATGCCTCATTTAAACTTTGCCAAAGCCAAATTCTGCAATTACATTTACAAGATTCCCCACTAGAAATGTGGTTTGATCTAACTCTCATTTTCTCCTTTCTCAATCTTACTTTTCCACTGAAATCTCATGAAATAACCCTAGATTAATTTCGAGGCACTTCATTCTTTTTGTGCTCACTGCTTTCACTAAATTCACTTCATGATAATGGTTATCAATATCATAACTGAGTATTTAATATGTCTAGTGAACATTCAGAGACACCGCTTCTCCAAGTGAAGAATTTATGTGTCGATTACATTACCGATAACGGCGATTTTAATGCCGTCAAATCGGTAAGCTTTAACATCAATCAAGGAGAGATTTTCGGTTTGGCCGGCGAATCAGGGTGCGGAAAAAGTACCATCGCGTTTGCCATTAACCGTCTGCACAAGCCGCCAGCTTTCATCTCGGGTGGAAAGATAATATTCAACGGGCAAGATCTGCTCAGTTTATCCGACGACCACTTGAACACCTTGCGTTGGAGCGAAATCGCCATGGTTTTCCAAAGTGCGATGAACTCACTCAATCCCGTTCTTCCTATTCAAGAGCAATTCGCTGATGTTTTGCGTCACCACAAAGGGATGACAGACGAACAAGCCAAAGACCGCGCAGAGAAGCTCCTCGACCTTGTAAACATCCCTCGCAACCGTCTCACCGAATATCCACATCAGTTTAGCGGAGGGATGCGTCAACGCTTAGTGATAGCCATTGCGCTCGCCCTCAATCCCAAGTTGATCATCATGGACGAGCCGACAACGGCGCTGGATGTGGTTGTACAACGCGAGATTCTGCAGCAAATACACCAACTCAGAGAAGAGTTTGGTTTCTCGATACTCTTCATCACCCACGACCTCGCACTAATGAGCCAATTATGTGATCGCATTGCCATCATGCGTCACGGTCAAATAGTTGAAGTTAATCAATCCTATGAGATCCGTAACAACCCACAGCACTCCTACACCAAAAAACTTTGGAGTTCGTTCCCTAATATTCACCAACACGCTCACGCGACGGCGTGCTAGGAGGCTCCATGACACAACCCATTATCCAAGTAAAAAACTTAGTCAAAGAGTTCACCGTGGGCGGTGGCTTTGGTAAAGAAGAAATATTTAGAGCACTGCATGGCGTGAGTTTCGATATCTATGCCGGAAAAACACTGGCTCTCGTTGGTGAATCTGGCTGCGGCAAAAGCACTTGCGCTCGATTGATGACCAAGGTCTACCCTGCTACCGAAGGGGAAATTCTATTCAACGGCAAAGACATCTCAACGCTCAACAGCCGAAAAGATATCTTAGATTACCGCAGTCGTGTACAGATGGTGTTTCAAGACCCATTCGGTTCGCTTAACCCAACTCACACCATAGAGCACCACTTAACGCGCCCACTTAAGATTCATAAACAAGTCGCCAATAAAGCAGCGCTAGAAGAGCGCCTTAAAGAGTTACTCACGCTGGTGGAGCTACCCGTCGAAACTCTCGCGAAATACCCTCACGAGCTCAGTGGCGGCCAAAGACAGCGGGTTAACCTAGCCAGAGCGCTTGCGGTTGGGGCTGAAGTCATTCTTGCCGATGAACCGACCTCAATGTTGGATGTGTCGATAAGGCTTGGGGTGCTTAACCTCATGCAGAGAATGAAGAAAGAACTTGGCATCGGATTTTTGTACATTACTCATGATCTTGCGACTGCCCATTACATCGCCGAAGAGACGGCTGTGATGTACAAAGGCCAGATCGTCGAATGGGGATCAACCCAGTCGATCTTAACCAATCCGCAGCACCCATATACCAAACTGTTGATCTCAGCGGTACCGGATCCTGATCTGCCATTTGGCGAACTTGTCAAAAATGAACCAAACTATTCAGTAAACGCAGATCGTATTCGAGAGCAGAGCAGTGAAATACAGCATGAGATCAAGCAAGTTGCTGATAATCACTTTGTAAAACAGTGGGATAACGTTGCATGAATGAACTAGACACTTGGTTAGAGCGGATCGGAGATTGGTACAAAGACCGAAAGCATGATCAAGTGGAACGGTTAGAACCTTTGATCTTAACGCCTCCAGATGCACTCTGGGGGCCTTTGATCACGGATGAACAAAGCAAAGGCATCGCATGTTGGTTGGATGGGTGCCTGAGAATCTTTACTTTCTATCGAAACTCAATCGAAAACCCGCACCACCCAGAAAAGGCCTATCAATACCTGATGTTTGCTTACGGTAAGCTTCAGGCAGTGTCTTGTGACCCAAAAGCGGAACCCGGCCTACAAGAGTGGTGTACCAAGCGGGTACAACACTTGTGTGTGCTGGCTTTGGAGTTTGCTAACCAACAACAAGAACCACGCTGGCAACAAGAATCGGAAAAGTTGATCGAATCACATGTGCGTTTTATGGCAAGCCAACCACAGAACGATGATCAAGGAAGAGCTAAACACCAACTTCATTGATCAACCCTATCTCGATCAAACATCAAGTCAGAGTCTCCTCAAAGTTAGATCCGTAGAAAGCATGATCTCACCTTGATCATGCTTCGGAGTTTTATTCTGTAAGCTATTGAATTTTAATGATTCGATGAATTTCAGACAAAAAAAAGCGAGTCCCTTAGGAACTCGCGAAAATCTATTCAGTATGATGTAACAAAATATGAGCCAATCTATTAATCATAAGAAAGGACAAAGGTTGTCTATTCGGGATAAATAATAATCAACTAGGTGCTCTATATTGTCATCACATTGTCAGCATTAGGTGCGGTTATTATCAACACCTAATGATGTTCAGATCATCCATCCAGCGGCGATTATAGGACTCACGGCTAGTGGCCAATCGCCATTTCATCGAGCGCTAAGAACACGTTTTCGTCTAAGTGACCTTCGTGAACTTGCTTGCATACCTTGCGGCGTACAGCCAGGCCAGAAATAAGACGCTCAATTGAAAGGTGTCGATTACTGGTACTATCGCGGTCATTGTAGAGTTCAATCAGCTTACTCAATGTTTCGTAAGGAATCACATCCTCACCGACTCTCAACCAATCAAGCTTCTCAATGAGCTCAGAGCACTCTTCTTTGATTGAGGCATGTGAGTGCCCGGTCATTGCTGATAAAGCCGTTATGCTGCGTTCTAGAGCCTCTGAAGAGGTATATTTAGATAGGGTTATCATAATCTCGTCAGCATTGATCTCAACAGAGTGCTTACGTTGTTTAACTCTGCGCCCTAGCTTGCCTCTTGGTGAAGGAGCTTTACGCTGAATAGGCTCAAATTCGCCATCGATGATTTCAGATAACTCTTCCAGCTTTTGCTTAGACACCATTTCATTGCGCAGTGGGTTCGGCAATGTTGGCGCCATGTTTCGCTTACCTGCGTTGGTAGTGCGCGCCCTTGAGTAACGCAGCACTTCTTCAACGTTACATTTGATATCGACCTGATAATCGGTGGTCTTGCCTTTTTCGATCAATGCCGTGATCGTCAAATGGTAACCCCACAGGTTGACGAGGAAGGTATCTTCTTGCTCCCCTACTTCACCCAACTTTCTCAGTTCGCGGATCAGATCCATCGAAAAACGACGCCAATCAATGTTACGCGCCAGTTTTTGATTCAGTTCGCTCAATAGCATGCAATCAGAATGACGACGCGCCATACGGCTTCTGAAGTACGAATACATTTGGAAGACCAAGGTATGCTGCTTCAGGATCTCTGGTGGGAACAGGAAGAAATAATCGCGCGTTAGGAGCTCTTCATAGAACGATGGCTCCCATACCAAGATGTATAGGTTCGGTTTAATGCGAATTTCGCCGTCAGAGCCCTCTGTAGGCGCTTCTTCCGATGCGGTGATGGTTCTGGCTAAGAATCGGAAACGGTCGCTCTTAAAGCCTTCTGGCATGTTCTCACTTAGCCAACGGCCAGTAAGCTCATGTAACTGAAAATCGGTAAACTCAATGCGGTCAATGCTGTCTCGAATAGAGTCACGAGCCGGGCCGCTGTCTTTCTTGCCACGCAATGAAAGAATATCCGTGATGTAGAGCGGCGTTTTGTTCGGTGTGTGCTTAGCATCTAGGTGGTAATCGTCTTGATGATGATCATGGTATTGAACCGTTAACGTGAATAACGCGAATAACGTCATCAGATCATCAACGGTCATAATGTTTTTTGAAGATCGTGTTTCGATCACCGCTCGAGTTCCCGAGATCGAAACCATCGATTTCTGGTAGCTCTTACGTGTTCTAGGTGGCGCTAACGCTTGATCAATAATCCCAGCCCAATTGGTTGGCGAGACAATAAATTGATCCGCTTCATCTTTCATCGTTGGCGGGGTATTAAGACCGTGTTCATTCAACAAACGTTTGTTTACTTTGGTTTGCGCGAGAGCTTTAGAACGCTTTTGCTTTTCGTTTTGTTTCACACTTTCAGTCACTAAGCTGGTGGCACCTAGCACTGATATCAACTGATTGGGATTAACAAAGCGATGTAGCATCGTTTTGCCCGCAAGGCCTTCTTCAAAGCGAACCGGGATTTGTTTGAAAAGTCCGATATTTACAGCCGCTCTGAGCCTTTGCTGTAAGGCAGCACGAGTGACTTGCCCATCGGTTGATTCGATTATTTCAGTGGTTGAAACGTATCCATCTTTGCTGCTAAACCCGCGAAGTGAAATTAGGTTGAGAAGCTCAACGATGCTTTTCGTGACCCCTTTGAAGTGTTGATATTGTTCTATCCATTCAACGGCTGTTTCAGATACCTCAAATAAATGACCATCTTTGTGGCTTCGTGCCTTAATTAACAATTTCTCTTCTGGTTTCATTTTTGATCCGTATCACACTAACCGTAATTTCACTATAGTTCCTGAATGATAAAGAAAGAATGATCATAAATAAAGAGAATTTATTGGCTTTTAAATAACTGATCTTTTTGATTAATATGATCTTAAATGATTAAGTGATCTAATGATCAGGGCGATCATTAGCTTTTAAGTTACTGAATTTAAAGTGTAAAAAAAATATCGCTTGGAAAGCATGATCATAAAGATAACGAAACGATGATCATAAAAGTTTAGAAAGCATGATCACTAAACATCAGAACGATGATCATTAAGTCATTGTAAGCATGATCATTATTGGTTCGAAAGCATGATCATTATACTTATACAGCTTATCCACAGTCCACAATTGATCGACGAGGTTTAAATCATCAATGTGGATATTTTCGTTGGTTATTTTATCGGAACAATGATCAAGTAATGCGACTTTTACATCGTTCCTCCCCTTTTCTGTTTAAAACTTACTCGGTATTGATTACATAATCGATGGTTGGGGACTTTTGGCTCGATACTCAATAAATTAGGAAGCATGATCATGAAATTGTCATGTTTCTGCATTTCCAATCCGTGTCGATTGAATTTCCCATCAATGAGGCCTTATAGAGCTTGAATCCCCATTGCAAAAGCATTTGTCCGTAAGTTAGCTGTCAATTTACATGCTTCCGGAACGATATGTACTTGATCATTTTTCCGGAAGTTGATCATTTCGAACGGGCACTCATGCGGATCAATATTGGCGAGTTTACACCTTGATCATGCTTCATAAATTAGCCTTATTAATTTTCTTACGAGTTCTGTATCCCATGATCATTCTTCCGGTTGAGGCTTCATTCTCTTTTGTTTAGTGATGTCTCATCTTCGCTTTGTTTTTTATTTGCCAAGCGATTTTCTAGTTTTTACTCTTTGTTGGTTGCAAACCTGTCAATTTCGAATGCAAATCACACGAGCCGTAATCTATGCTTGTGTTTCAATCGTTCCGAAGTTTTTTGACTGAAATTCCATTTACATTGTAAATAAGTGATACTGTAACATTTTAAATGTAAGGTAGAAATAGCACTGTTATACATGACAAAAAAGGTCACTTTTGTGTTTGTCTTAGCCGTTGTTTCATCAAACTGTAAAAATACAGTCTATTTTATGTGATTTTACTCATAAATGTATGTTCATGTTTTTGTTGTGTTTGTTGTTAATCGCTGTACAATTTGTACTTAGTTAATCATTACGGAAACTGGCAATGAAAAGAGAACAAACGATTGATAAGCTCTATCAGCTGGCCGAACAAACTCAACAAGTTCAGGCTGACCGAATTGAGATTATTCTGGAAGAGCGAAGTGATGAGCATTTCCCTCCAATGTCTAAAGCTATGATGGAGACGCGTTCAGGCTTAACTCGTCGTAAATTGGATGAGGCTATCAATAAGCTTGAAGCGGATGGTCATCAGTTTACAAAGAACAACGCCAATCATTACTCGATTTCATTGACCGAAGCTCACATGTTGATGGATGCGGCTGAAGTGCCGAAGTTCCACCAACGTAAGCAGCATGTAGACAATAAGCCATGGGTTATTAACGTACAGAACCAGAAGGGTGGTACGGGTAAATCAATGACAGCGGTTCACCTAGCGGCTTGTTTGTCTCTGAATTTAGACAAGCGCTACCGTATCTGTCTGATTGACTTGGATCCACAAGGTTCTTTGCGTCTGTTCTTAAACCCACAAATTAGTGGGGCAGAGCACGACAGTATCTATTCTGCCGTTGATATCATGTTGGACAATGTGCCTGAAGGCCAAGATGTTGACCTTGAATTCTTGCGTAAGAACGTATTATTACCAACACAGTATCCGAATCTAAAGACGATTTCGGCGTTCCCAGAAGATGCGATGTTTAACGCTGAAGCGTGGCAAAGCCTGTCTCAAGATCAGTCACTTGATATCGTTCGTCTTCTTAAAGAGAAGCTTATCGACAAAATCGCCGATGATTTTGATGTGATTATGATCGATACCGGTCCGCACGTTGACCCGCTTGTGTGGAACGCGATGTACGCATCGAATGCACTTCTTATCCCATGTGCTGCGAAGCGTTTGGACTGGGCTTCAACGGTTAACTTCTTCCAACACTTGCCAACTGTGTATGAGATGTTCCCAGAGGATTGGAAAGGGCTTGAATTTGTTCGTCTTATGCCAACGATGTTTGAAGACGATAACAAGAAGCAGGTATCAGTATTAACTGAGATGAACTACTTGTTGAATGACCAAGTCATGATGGCAACGATTCCAAGAAGCCGTGCCTTCGAAACTTGTGCTGATACTTACAGCACGGTTTTCGATCTGACGGTTAGCGACTTTGAGGGCGGTAAGAAAACTCTAGCCGTTGCTCAAGACGCGGTACAAAAAAGTGCTCTAGAATTAGAGCGAGTATTACATAGCAACTGGCCTTCACTTAATCAGGGATAACAAAAATGGCAATTAAAACATCTGACTTAAATGCAAAGCTATTTGGTAAAGCAAACAAACGCCGTGTAGCAACACCTCAAGAAGCGCAAACAGCCGTAAAAGAGCAAGCTCAAGTGATTGAACTTTCGGTTGCGGGTGAAGAGCTGGTTTCATTTGAATTGGTTCGAATTCCTGCAGCTGACGTTGCGACTCGAACGGTTGTATTTGAAGACAATGCTCGTGAGCAATCTTTCTTAAATGAACACGCTCTTTCTGATGTTCTGACTACGTTAAAAGAACGCGGTCAGCAATATCCAGCAGTTGGTCGCAAGAATAAAGACGGCAAGATTGAAGTTCTTGATGGTAGCCGTCGTCGTATGTCATGTATTTTAGCGGACAAAGAGTTCCTAATTTACGTAGCGGAAAACATTAACGGTGAACACGCTAAGTTCTTATCAGACGTTGCAAACGCTCACAAGCCACTTTCTCTTTACGAGAAAGGTAAAGAGATGCAGGCGAAACTGGATAAAGGCGAAGCTGAAGACCAAAAAGCATTAGCTAAAATGTTCCAGTGTAGTGAGGCTTTGGTTAGTGGCGCATTAAAAGCGGCGGCTTTACCACTTGAATTGCTACAAGCTTACCCTAATGTGAGCGACCTTGGTCGCCCAACGATTGTTAAACTGCACAAACAATTTGGCGGTTTAACGGGTGAACAGCAACAAACATTACTGACTAAGTGTGATGCTTCTGAAGGTTTTGTATGGCAGCGCAGTGAAGCGCAAGGTGTAACGCGTTTAACGAAAGACGTGACCGAAACTTTGGAAGGTTGGATTCTTGAACTGGCACCTGCGCCAGCGAAGAAAGTATCTCCAAAAGTTGAGCTTATCAAAGGTCGTGCGTCTTATAGCCGTAAAGGTTCAAACCTAGCTTTGAATCTTAAAAAAGTGGATGACGCGACGATGCAAGAAATTTTGAACTTCGTTCAATCAAAACTCGATTAAGTTTTCAAACTATCGAATGACTCTAAAGCCGCTTTATGCGGCTTTTTATTTGGCTGTGATAAACTGTGTTTAGATGAATCTGGACGCTAATTATGACGAACCCAACAAACACCTTTCTACATACTCTTTCCCAAACCGCCGAGCATAATCAGCATCGTTACGGTGTTGTCTTTTCTGGTGATAGTGATTGGCAAGACGCTACGATTCAGAGCTTTCTTGATGCCTCTTTAGCACAAACAATTTTCCAGATGGGTGGTTCGCCTTTTCAATCGGTAACACATGTTCCCGTTAAAAAGGGGCAACAACTCCTAGGTCGAGAATGCCAACTTCTTGTTTGTGATTTTAGAGAGCAGTTTGATGCCAATAGTTTTAGTGCGGCACTGGGTGCGTTAGTCGGCGGCGGCTTGTTGTTGGTTATCCCGCCCAACCCCGATGAATCTGAAGACGGTTTGAATGCTACTTTTGGTAAACGTTGGTTAGCGTCCAACTTCGCCAAACTGTTTCCTGTTTCACAAAACGATGAACAGCTAACGCAACTCTATACTCGTAATTCTTTGCCTGAAGAATTAACCCAACCGAATTTGTTCGATAGATTTGAGCAACAACAGACGGCAGTAGAGTTAGTTAAGAAAGTCGCCTCTGGACATCGAAAGCGCCCTTTGATTCTCACTGCAGACAGAGGCCGTGGCAAGAGTTCGACATTAGGTATCGCGGCAGCGGAGCTTTTGGTTGAGCGTCACGGGCTCAATATCATTGTCACCGCACCTTCGGTTAAAGCGGTTGAGCCAGTATTTGCTCACGCAAGCCAACGACTAGACCCTTGTGACGTTATCAATGCTACTCACATTAGCCATCAAGGTGGCAGTCTAAGATTCGTCGCACCAGATGAAATACTTCAATCTAAGCCTGATTGTGATTTGTTATTGGTTGATGAAGCGGCAGCCATTCCAATCCCGATGCTTAAATCTATGGTCGGCAGTTATCACCGTATGGTTTTTTCAACCACGGTTCACGGATACGAGGGAAGTGGGCGAGGGTTTGGCATTAAGTTTGAGTCTTGGCTTTCTGAACATCGTCCTGGATGGAAGAGCTATAAGCTTGAGCAACCAATCCGCTGGAATAACAACGACCCTCTAGAACGTTGGTTGTTTGATTGCTTCCTTCTGAGTAGCGACGTTTTATCGAGTGGTTCTGTTGTTCATGAGGCTGGTGATTTTTCTGACGAGGTGCTCAGCCAACTGAACCTGGTCGAGCTATCTAAAACCGAGTGTCTAGCGAACCCTGAAAAGCTTCAGCAATGTTTCTCTCTTTTGGTCGACGCTCATTATCAGACATCGCCCAATGACTTAATGCAGTTCCTCAGTAATCCGGCTATCCACTTATACGCAGCTTGGCAGCAAGATATCTGTTTGGGTTGTATGTTGGTGACGGAAGAGGGCGGTTTAGATAAAGATCTGATTGCTCAGATTCAAATAGGAAAGCGCAGACCTCAAGGACATCTTGTGCCAGTGTTGTTAGCGAATCAGCTCGGCTCTATTGAAGCGGCAACAAACCGTTGTATGCGTGTGATGAGAATTGCGGTTTCAATTGACCATCAAGGTTTAGGCTTAGGGAGTTGGATGCTTGAGCAGTTATCGAAGCAAGTCTCCGATATAGATTATCTGGCAACGAGTTTTGGTGCTACCAGCGAATTGGTTTCTTTCTGGCGACGTAACCAATTTGCTCCCGTGCATATTGGGCATCAAAGAGATCAAGCGAGTGGCTGTCACTCGCTGTTGATGGTGAAGCCACTTATCATTAGTGCTAACAATTGGGTCGCGCAGGTGCAGTCTCAGTTTGAGCAAAGCTTTTGCTTTCTCGTATCTGGTTCTCTAACTTCTCTTGAGGTTGATATGGTTCGTGCTCTATTACAAAGCCAGTCACTGTCAGTTAGTGAGTTAGAAAAGAAGTTGCTTCGCAACTATGTAGAAGGCGGAAACAGTTACGATAGTATTGGCTTTATCACGTTGAAATTAATTCTAGCGAGAAACACTCAACTGTCGAGCGAGCCTTCACCGTCATCAACAGAGCAGCTCACTAATTCTGAACGACAACATCGTGATGCTGATTATTCGGCTATCTCTGATTTGTTGATCGCTAAAGTAGTGCAACAAAAAGGGTGGGGGACTTGTGTTGAACAGTTCAATCTTACCGGGCGTAAGCAAGCAGAAGTTCAGCTTCGACAAGATATCTCTATATTGTTGTCCAATTTACAGTGTAAATAGGCGAGGCGATTTTCCAAATTAATTTACAGTGTAAATCCGAAATGGCGATTTACACTGTAAACTGAAATCTATCTTTTGCTTCTTCTTCTTCGATTACTTGTTTCTAAAGCTTCCCCTAATCTTACTCTTTTTTCCTAAATCCTCATATTGACCTAGTAACCCTAGAATTGGAAAGAACCGTCTCAGCATTTTAATTTGAACGTTGAGCTCATCAACTCAGGCAACCCGAATCTCGTTGACTCAATCGAATACCTGTTTACTGATGTGTGTTTCAATAAAGACTTTCATCATCGCTTTTATCGAGTGTTTACTTGGTGTCTTCATCTGAAGCTTTCCCGCCATCGAATAATTCTAATCGTATTCATGCTCTATTTTCCATTGTCAGGTTCTAGAGCTCTATTCCAAAATTGCTTTAAAAAATCGCGGATTATGATTGTAAAGGTGAGCCCGCTCATAAAATGCGTGTGTCTTATTTCTGAGTCATGTTTGCACAATCGAAAGTAAGTGATGTGACGCTGATTATTCTAATGTGGTGATTCTAAGCTCAGAACGAATTATATAGACTGAATAACAACTGAGTCATTAGGGATACTCGATTCGAATGTGGGACAACATTGTTACTTTGTCAGAAGATAAGCTGCAGGTGGTTGCTCGTTTGCCATCTGGATTTGTGGTCGACGCAAGCTTTGATAACAAGACATTGCCACCAGCCTTGGAAGTTTTGAACGCATCTAACTATTTTCTTTTCGAAGAAGAGGTACTGCGCTTTGTCACTCTTTCTAAAGAAGGTAAGGGTGAAGCTTATGAGGGAATCTTGATTGCCGAAGTTCGTCATGCCAGTGTTGCGGTCGAATTGTCAGATGATGAGATGCTCGCGAGCCTTGTCGTTACGGGACCCTATAATGGACATCCACTGCGTGGTAGCGACATCATTCACTGTTTGGCTCAGGCCCACATAACCAAAGGCATTAATAAGTTAGCGCTTAGAAAAGTTTTGATGATGAGTAGTAAGCTAAAGCCTGGAGAAAAATTTACTCAGCCAGTCGCTCAAGGCACACAACCCGTAAAGGGTAAGGATGCGAAGTTTGCCGCCTTGGTTGAAGACATTACTCGCCAAGTCTTAAAGCCACGCAGCAAAGACGCTGGCAAGATTGATATGCGAGATTTAGGTGAGACCATTACCGTTGGTCAAAATGATCACTTGATGAAGCGCACTCCTGCGACTAAAGGTATTGCTGGCTTTACCGTTCAAGGTCGAATCATCCCACCACTTCCTGGACAAGACAGTTTAATCAAACCTGGCAAAGGCACCTACATTTCTCCCGACGACCCTAATTTACTTCTCGCCTCATGCCCCGGTTTACCAATCATTAAAGAACGCAGTATTGAAGTTGATGATGCGCTATGTGTCAGCAATGTTGATGTGTCTACCGGCCACGTTAAATTTAAAGGTAACGTTTTTGTCTCTGGAAACATTGAACCGGGAATGATTGTTAAGGCGACAGGTTGCATTACGGTCGGTGGTTTTATTGAATCGGCCGAGGTTCAAGCGCAAGGGGACATTAAAGTCGCGAAGGGGATTATTGGTCACACTACAAAAGAAGGTGAGCCCAAGTCTTGCAAAGTATTTACCAAAGGCTCCATTACTGCCAGCTACGCTCAAAATGCAGAGTTACAAACGGGTACCGATCTTCGTCTTGGTGTACACAGCATGGGTAACGAGATTCGATGTGGGCATGACCTTATCGTGATGGACACGATGAAGAAGCATGGCACGCTCAGTGGCGGAGAAGCTAAGGTGGGTGGCAAAGTGGAATGTGTCTTCTTGGGCGTAGAAGGGGATACCGCAACTAAGGTTCATGGTTTTGCGCGCTACGATGGTTACCGACAGAAGATTGCAGAACTCAAAGAAGTGTATAAACACGCGCAAGAACAAACCATGGGCGTAATTCGCCAAGAGCTCGAATTTAAGAAGCGGCCAAAAGCGGAAAGAAGCGAAGAGCAAGCGCAGGAGATTGAGCAGCAACGAGAAAAGAACAATCTCGCGATTGAAAATACCAAGTCGCAGTTGGATACACTCGAAGCGGAGTTTGAAACCAACCTTGCCGAGTGTACCGTAGAGGCACACGAAAAGGTGTATACCCGAGTCACTATTCAGTTTGGCGATGAAACAGTCACAACCAAACGAACTCATGGCGGCAGTGTTTTCTCGTTCAACCAGTATGAGATTCAATGTTCGTTCAAGATGGAACAAGAAGATATCTCGTTGTAATTGGTGCCCACTTACGGCACCGACTCAGCGGTTATCAAGAATATCTTCATCGCAATACGACATCATGTTAGAAGAAAGATATCTGTGAATGACATTGCCCTTGATGTTCATTAGATAAAACAAAGACCAACTGCTATTCAATATTCTTCATTAATCAGAAGACCACACAGAGCGAATATCTGGCCACCCCCAATTAGTGAGCGATACATCTTCTAAGACGCCGTGAAAACGTAATGTTTGAGTGTGATGGAACATAGGAGCAATCCAATATTCACTGATGAGTGTTGAAGCGATGGGTTCTAGTGCTGTTAGATAATCTTCAAGTGGAGTGAACGCTCGTACGTTTTCCAATTGCTCATCAAGCCACCTTGCATTTACCTCTCCCAGTGTGTGGTACAAAACGTTATTGCTGTAGAAATTAGAAAACGCTGAAGCATGACGGTTATCATCTAAATTGGTATTCGTTAAGATCAGTGTTTCATTGAGCGTGCCGTTCTCTGCTTTTTCACTCAACTCTCGATAGGAATACATTACTATTTCAACCTTACAGCCGTGATCGGTCAGTACAGAAGAAATAGCGCGAGCGCATCGACGCAATGCTGTGTAGTTGTAACCTGCGATGGTGATGGTTTTTGGTAACGCGCTGACTTCACCAAACTGGCGTAATACGGGGCTCCAAATGGGTAATAAGTTGTTGGCTAGTACGCTGCCATAATGCGTTTTCTCTTTACGAAACAGTTCGAGTAGTCGCTGGGGGTGCATTAGCTCCGTAATGTAACGACGTTGGGCGCGTGTTAATGGATGTTTCGTATGCTGGTTGAATAGAGCGAATAAGCAGCCGTCTTCAGTTCGACTGTGTTGACTCGAGTGAGAGGCATTCGGTGTTTGTATTGAAACTTCAATACCGCTTGTGGTTTCAGATACTTGGATAGGAGCATTACTTGATAGCGATGGGTTCTCCATTTTTTCATCGTTAACAATCCAAATCGTGACTAAATCGACTAACACACGACACGCATAGTAGCCATCGAACGCTTGCAGCTTTAGCTTATTTTTATCGTGCTCGACCACAGAGAATGGGCCACTTCCAATCACCGAATTGTTGTTTGCGACATTCACTTGGCTCGCTGGCTGAATGCCGTATTTGACGCCTGAAATAAGCCCAGCGAACCCACGATCCGGTTTGTTCAATGTAAATACAACTTTCAGAGGATGCGGTGCAGTGATATCAGTGACGTGCGCTAGCTCTTTTTGGTAATACGGAAGAGAGCTAAGCTTGGTAAACAGGCTCACAACAGTATCCGCATCGATTGGTGTATCGTTATGGAACGTTAACCCAGGACGAAGATAAAACGTCCATTGATAATTATCCTCATCATAACGCCAATGGTGAGCAAGCTCAGGCCTCACGACGCCATTGTCATGACTGGATACCAAGCAGCAATAAACCTGACGCAAAAAGAAACGCTCACTACAACGGTGTAATTGGTGGGGGACAATGCGCTCAAACATTCGCTTGTATGTCAGCTGGATGTTCACTCGGCCTTCTTGAACAGAAGTCCCAGAGGTTGTTTTTAGGAGGCGGCCAAACATCGCCTCATCTTCATCGAGAATCGCTAGTGCTCTCTCATACTTGCCTTGTTGGATTCGTTCTAGCGCAAGGCTCTCTTTTAGGGCGCTTAGCTCAATGTTTAAAAGTAGCGTTGATCGTTGATTTCGACCCGCTTTGGGCTGCCAGGTTAACCAGTCCAACTCCTGCATTTGAGACAATAAGTTGCGAGCATGCCGAGGAGAAGTACACAGTAAATCAGCAACTTCCTGTACTGTGGTTTTTATTTCGCTACCGACACCAATTGTTATGATTCGCTGGTAGTATCGAAGCAGGTTGAGATTAGACACTAAAAGCCCTTAGTTAATGAATAGCTTTGCATTTTACTCAACTTAGCTTTTAAAAAATAAGAAAATGTTCGGCTACTTTGTTCCTCTTTTGTTGTTATTTCAGATAAAAAAAAGGGGGAGCTGATGCTCCCCCTTTGCTTTTTAGTGATATCGATTTAGTTAGATTCTTTAAGTCACATGATCGCTTTAACTTGCAGCTCTTACCTTACCTTGCTTCAAGTCTGACAGAACTTGCGCTTTTGGACCGTCGGCAATAATGCTGCCTTTCTCCATCACAATCACTCGATCAACAATGTCTAACATCGAAGTCTTGTGCGTGATTAGAATTAAAGTCTCGCTTGGCAACAGTTGGCTAAGCTGATGCTTGATGTGCATTTCTGAACGGTTGTCCATGGCACTGGTTGGTTCATCCATCAATAGCACTGGCGGACGACCTAGGAAGGCTCTAGCTATCGCGATAGCCTGACGTTGACCACCCGATAGTAAACCACCACCTTCACCCACTTGGCGCTCTAAGCCCGCAGGATCTTGTTGAGTGAAAGCAGTAACGCCTGCGCGGTTAGCTGCATCCATAACATCGCGGTCATCAACCAATGGACGACCTAATGTGATGTTGTCTCTCACTGAACCATAGAACAAGTTACTGTCTTGCGGTACACAGCCTATATTGCGTCGTACGTCGACATGATGAAGTTGCTCCATGTCAGTGTCGTCTATACGAACATGGCCTTCTGTGGGCTTGTAGAGGCCCATAATCAAGCGTTCTAATGTCGTTTTACCTGAACCAATACGGCCGATTATCGCCACTTTCTCACCAGGTGTAATGGTTAGGCTCAAATCTCTCACTGACGCGACTGGAGAATCTGGGTAATGGAAGGTTACTTTATCCAGTGCAATACGGCCTTGAATGATAGGGCGGTGGATATAACGCTTTCCTTCTTCCTGCTCATCAGGCATCGACATCACTTGTTCGATTAAGGTCATTGAAGATTTCGCCTGATTGTAACGCGTCGAAAGCAATGAAAGTTGAACAAGAGGCCCAATGGCACGGCCACTCAACATGGTCGCAGCAATCAAGCCACCCATCGTAAGTTCGCCTTCTGCAATTAGATACACGCCAAAAATGATCATACCGACGTTGGTACTTTGCTGAACAAAGCCTGCAGTGTTTTGGATGCTGTCAGTAATGCGGCGACTTTTGATGTTCCAGTTCGCCATGTGCGCGACAGCTTCTTCCCAACGGAATTGGAATTGGCTTTGAGCGCTGAAAAGTTTAACGGTTTCTAACCCCGCCAGACTCTCGATTAAGTTCGCGTATTTCTGAGAAGCAAGGCGTGAACCTTCTTCAATGGTTCGACGCAGCGGGCCTTGGATTAACAATGCATAGATGATCAGAACGACAACACCGACCACAGGAACAAATACTAGGTTCCCTGCCATTAACCAAATTAAAGCCAGGAACATCAGAGCGAATGGTAAATCGATTAACGAGCCAATCGTCGCAGAGGTAAAGAACTCACGAATCGATTCGAACTCTTGCAGGTTTTTCGCAAAAGCACCGACCGACGCTGGTTTTGCTTCCATGCGAATACCGAGTACTTTGCTGAATAGCTTGGATGAAATCAGAATGTCCGACTTCTTACCCGCGACATCAATAAAGTAACTTCTCATCAATTTCAAAAGCAGATCGAAAAGGAAGACAACGAAGATCCCGCTCGCCAACACCCACAAGGTTTCAAAGGCGAGGTTGGGAACTACTTTGTCGTACACCAATCGAGTAAACATCGGGGCTGCGATGGCGAAGACATTAATCAATATGGATGCGATCAGCACGTCTCGATAGATGTTCTTCGATTCCCAAATGGTGCTCCAGAACCAGTGACCTTGACGTGTTTTTAGAATCTCTGGTGAGCGTTCATCGTAACGAAACTGCTTTTTGACTAAGAAATAGCGGCCAATAAACTGTTCTTTCAATTCCTCAACTGGAATGACGATCGGTACCATTCCACTTTCTGCGGTGATGATCTCTGCTTCTTGTTTTTCTAAATCGATACTATTAAGAACACATGCCTCGCCCTGCTTGAGAAGTAAAACAGCAGGCAAAATAAGGTGAGGGATGCTTTCTAGGTCGGAACGGTTTTCTTTCGCCACTAATCCCGCACGCTCGGCAGAGCGAGGGAATAGGAAAGGGGTGAGCTTTCCGTCTGATAGTGGCAGTCCATTGATCAACGCTTCGGGCGAGTTAGCTAACCCGTAATATCGGCTAACGTAGATCAATGAGTTCAATAGTGGATCTTGCATGCGATATAACCTTACTACTATTTATCAACAATGAAGCCTTGGAACACTTCTACGTAGTTATCAGACAAAATATCAAGCTGAGTCTGAGTTTCAATTCGTGACGCAATGGTCGTCACGCCAAGGTTATGAGCCGTTCTTGAGATCGACGTTAATGTGAATTTCTGTTTTTCATCATCAAGGTTATGCGTGAACAAGTAATCGAGCTTCACATAGCTCGGACGGTATTCGTTAATGTAATCCAATGATTGGAAGTTACGTCCGTAGTTATCGACACCAAACACTGCGTCAGCGTTGCGAATGGTGTTACACAGTAGCGCGGTGTAGTGCGGAACGTTGATGAAACAGTTTTCTGGAATCTCAAAGTGGAGTAGGTGAGCGATTGAGGCATTTTGCTCAAGGGTTTTACCAATCCAACGGATGAAGCTTGGTTGAGAAATACTGCTTGGTGAGATATTGATGGCAACAGGGCTTGTTACTTCTTTTGCATTCAGCTTTTCAATCATCTTCTCGATAACGTATTGGTCGAGAATATGGCTCATTTCAAGCTGCTCTAGTGCGTAAAGGTATTGGTTAGCACCGTAACGAACACCGTCTTTCTCAATCGCAGAGAACACCTCTTGGTGATAGGTTTTGCCAAAGGCATTGTTTGCAGCTTGAAGACGGAAGGTGATTAGGTCGTTGATGATCGCGTCTTCAACCAACATACGCCATTGCTGTTTACCCATCACAGCGCCATGATCGTCTGCTGTGACGTAGCCATAATTAAGTTCACGGTTCGCTTTCGCACTTGAGAGCGCGTTATCCACCAGCGACATGATTTCGGTACTGGTTTTACGTTTGTTACTGTATGTCACACCAAGCGCAATGTGTGGATTCGCCATACCGGTTGGATCTGAACCTAGGTTTTGAATGCAGTTTACGATGCTGCTCGCGACGAGTTTCAGTTCGCTCTCGTCGATGTTTGGCATAATGAAGCCAAACTCGTCACTCGAAATACGAGCGATGGTGATATCTGGTGATGAAATTGACGCTTGTAACTGTTCAGCCAGTTGGTGAACTAAGGCATCGCCTTCTTGGTAGCCCTTTTCATCGTATTCTTCACTAATGAATTCGGCTTTTAGTACCGCTAAACCACCTAAGCTCGACTCTTCTAACCATTGTGTTAACTGAGACATGTAGTAAGCGCGGTTACCTAGTTGAGATACAGGGTCGATATAAGCACGTTCACGTAGCTTCTGAGCTTCTTTCGCTTGGTTTTTAAAGGCTTGTTCAACTTGAGTAGACATGTGGTTAATACCATCAACCACTAAGATCAAATCTTTGGTTTTCGGACGAACCAGTGGTTCACCAAACTGGTTTTTGGCGATCTGATCCATTTTGGTAATGATCAATGAGAGAGGGCGCAGTGCTCGCTTGAGGATCCATGAGATCGAGATCAAACCGAGTAAAAAGATCGCACCAAAAATAGTCAGTAAGCGGGTAAATGCTTGCCAGAGTTGATCATAAGCAGGGCCTGGGTGACTCACGATCTCGACTTCTGCCAGTTGCATCCAACCACTGGTGATCACGCGGCGGTCATGAACGGGTTCAAATAGATTTAAACTCGTAAACCATTCCGGTACTCCCGTTGATTTTACCGGGTAAGAGCGAAGAATATCGTCTCCGGTGTCTAGAAAAATCAATCGAACGACGGAGTAAGAACTGCCATCAAACAGGGCGTTGATAACAGACTCCACTGCCACCTTGTCCTTTTCTTCTAGGTAAGGGGCGAGAGCCAGTCCAACAGTATTAATGGTATTACTTACCTCAGAGCGTTGCTGCTCCTCTAAGTATCCACGGGTGGTATTGAATTCGATCATAAAAACTGACGTCATCAGCAGTATGAACACCGCAACCATCCCGACCACAAGCTGTTTATATAAAGTCATTGTACCTACTCATCGTAATTGATAATGGGTTTGTTTAATTTTAGAGAGCGCTCACGAGAACGTAAGTCGTTCCATAAGCTCAATCTTGAAGATTTCCCTGCTAGCTTACCGCTGCCTGCTGCCGACTTGATTAACCAAAGGTTTTTACCATTGAAACTGTAAATTGGTCGTAGGTCGCCGCGCTTAGAGCCGCGTTTTATCTCAGGGTTTAAGTTGTCCAAAATGAGTGGCTCTGCACTTGGTTTCGAGTAGTAAGCCAAAACCATATGGAATTGGTTTAACTCGAGTGCTTTTACGTACACCAATCTTAATTTTTTATCTGGGACGCCCAGTTCGAGCAAAGAGAAGTATTTCGCGATGGTGAAATCTTCACAGTCACCCGCGTTACTGCCTAGAAACTCCAGTGGCGTTGCCCAGTAATCGTTCTTTCCCCAAAGTATGCTGTCATCGACAAAGTACATTTGGTTGAAGAATTGATTAATGGATTCGAGCTTTTCTCTTTCGCTTAATCCACCATAGGCCGCGATATTTGAGCGCCATGTGGTGACTCGCTTAGCGGCTCTCTCTCCATAGGTTTCGGAAACAGCATCAATCCAACGTTGGTCACTCTTATTGAGGGCCGCAGAGGTAAAAGAGGTGAGGACCAACAGCAAAAGCGAGAGCCGAGACTTCATAGCCTTCGCTCTTGGGGTTGGGTTGCGCATTGAATAGCAGTGTTAAGCATCAAGCGTCCTTACTCTTTTAGTGCATTGTTCTGAGCGCTAAGTATTGGTTTCAACATGTACTCAAGAACGGTTCTCTTACCTGTGATGATATCGACTGAAGCTGTCATACCTGGAATGATCGGCAGCTCTTCGTTTTGTCCAAAATTGTGCTTTTCGGTGCGTACACGTACGATATAGAAGCTGTTGCCTTCTTCATCTTGCGTAGTATCGGCACTGATGTGCTCTAACACGCCTTCTAGACCACCGTATTTAGTGAAGTCATAGGCACTGAATTTAACGATGGCAGTCAATTCTGGACGTAGGAAAGCGATGTCTTGCGGGGCGATTTTCGCTTCAACCAATAGAGAGTCTTCAGTCGGTACAATCTCAACGATGTCCATACCCGGTTGGATAACACCACCAACGGTGTTAATGCCAAGGGTTTTGACTGTGCCTGTTACCGGAGAAACCACGACAGTACGGTTTACTCGGTCTTCAAGGCCAACAGCAGACTCTGTTAATGCAGAGAGTTTGTCTTGTGCTTGGTTAAGCTTTTCTTGCTGCTCTGAACGGAAATTCAGTGCGGCATCGATACGGCTGAGCATCGCTTCTTTAATGGCAGAACGTAGGAGGGGGACTTTGAGCTCGCTTGAAGTCATTTCTCGGCGAGTGTCGTTCACTTGTCTTTGCAGCTTAAGCAATTCAATTCTTGGTACCACGCCTTCGTCCGCAAGCGGTTTGGTGATATCCAGTTCTTGGCGCGCAAATTGGTAACTCTGTTTGAGGTTACGAACACGCGCTTTAATCTCAATTAGGTCTTGTTGTTTCTGTTCAACTTGTTGATCAAAAACAGAAAGTTGGTTTTTTAAGTTATTCAGATCTTGACGGTATTCTGCTTTCTGGCGATTCACCAGTTTTGGTTGAACCTCGTAAAATTTTGGTGGGAAGGCCAATTTACCGTAGTCGAGTAAGACACTTTTTTTCCACTCTGCTACAGAGAAATCTTCGTCGATAACAACACTGGTTAATGAGGCTGAAAGCATCAATACGTTGGCGGTTAAGTTGGCAACTTGCTGTTCGCGTTCACGGAAGTCTGAGCGAAAGCGAGTGTCATCGATCAACAGCAGTTGTTGACCTTTTTGAACTCGTTGGCCTTCTCTAACCAATATCTCTTTGACTAAACCACCCTCAAGGTTTTGAACCACTTGGATTTGAGAGGAAGGGATGACCTTGCCTTGGCCAACGGTGACTTTGTCTATTTCAGCCCAATTCGCCCACGCAATAGCAGCAACAAAAAACAGAATGATTACCCACAACATTATACGCGCGCTGGTTGGCGTATTGAGTAGCAGTGCCGCTGTTTTATCATCGACGTACTCAAGTTCGGTATCGTTCAATTTGCTGAAATTTTTCTGACTCATAACAGTCCTTGTGTGCTGAATAAAGGTGCAAGCCTATTGAGTGTATTCTTAGTTCTAAGAAATGTTAAGAATTTGTTCGCTTAAATCTTTGAATTTATATATTTTTTAAGAGTTATCGATTTTTGAAATCCGTTTTGTCGAGTTGGTGTTTCCTAAGCTTGTCATACAGCGTTTTTCGAGAGACTTGGAGCTCTTGTTGTACCTCTTTCAGTCGTCCTTGATGGCGATGTAGTGCCTCGATTAAAATTATTTGTTCAAAGCTATCAGTACGTTGGCTTAATGACTGTTGTTGCTCTTCAATTTTGACATCAAACTGGTTTTCTTCGTTTTGCTCATTTTCATCATTGTCGAGAGACGGTTGCTTTACTTGTGTCAAAACTCTGAGCTCGGCATGTTGGCGAAGCTGTCGTATGTTTTCGCTCCAATGAGTAGCGATTAACCGTAGAATCTCTTTTTCTGTGATAACGGGCGGTGGTAACTGATATCGACTTGCTGCACCGCGAGCAAAATGTTTAAACAAAGAGCCGATATCTTCCGTTCTTTGCGCCAAGGGTAGTAAATTAAATCGGCGCAGTTCACCTGTAATTGTAGTAGGAACTACTGTAGTTGCGATAATGATACAAGTTGCATTGGTCTTGCATGAGTTTTCACGAAGTAGAGTGGGTTTTAGAGCCAATAACCATAGCCATTGATCTGAAGTTAATGCTTCTGTTTCATGGATATAAAGTGTTCCACCCTGATGTTTTCGGAATAATTGCAGAACAAACTGATCAAACGTAGCTTGGTCACTACGCGGTAAATTGAACGCGGCGATCGGGCAAAGCTCAGCGGTATGATGGCTGTGCAAATCGTGTGTGTACTGCGCTGTGATTCTTTTTCCTGTCCCTAGATCCCCAACAAACAGCAATAGCGGGTTTGCTTTGGTATTTAAGGTGATTAACTCCCGACGTAGGGTTTGCATCGAAGGAGATTGTCCGATCAGTTTCGGCCCAACCTGATTTTGCATCGCTAGTTCTTTTCTTAGCAGATTGTTTTCTTCTACTAATGCCAGCTTGTCAGCCGCTTTTTTTACCGCGGTAAGTAAAGCATCGACCACAAACGGTTTCTCTAGAAAGTCATAAGCGCCAGCTTTCATCGCTGATACAGCGGTCTGCACGTCGCCATGTCCAGTGAGCACAATCACTTGGAAATGGGGATTATGACTGAGCAATTGCTGTGTCAATTGAATGCCATCCATCACTGGCATGTGAATATCGGTGATCACGATTCCGGCTTGAGTCACGTTGATCTTCTTCAGTGCCTCAATGGCATTGGGAAAGCAGACAACATCGATGCCTTCTATAAGCATGGCTTGTTCTACTGAGTCTCGAATTGCTGGCTCATCGTCAACAAAATAGAGTTTGGGCATAGATTGCAAAAGCGGTGTCCTTAGCATTTACAGATAAATAAAGTGATTTATAACAGGGTATTAGCTTTAATTTCGATAGAGCGGAATATCGAGTGAAAATACCATCCCCGATGGTTCGCGCGGGTTTGCGTTAATGGTGCCGTTATACGCTTCAATGATGCGTTTTGATATCGAAAGTCCCAATCCTAAGCCTTCTGGTTTAGTAGTGAAAAATGGGTCGAACAGTTGATTCAGCTTGTCGTCAGCCATACCTATCCCGTTATCCCAAACCATAAGCTTGCAGATGTCGCCCTGCAATTGCCATTCGATTCCAATCTGCGGGCTCGCTTGTTGGGTTAAGTCTTTGTGATCTAAAGACTGCTGCTCTATCGCTTGTTGTAACAGGTCTTGTTGCTGGAATGCTTGCTGTTGGATTGCCAGCTGCTGAAGCGCTTGAGTGGCGTTGTGGATCAGGTTCACCAGCACTTGCTCTAGCTCGGTTGGGTGAATGGCGATATTGAGATCATCCGGTATGGTGCTTAATCGAAGCGTGATGCCTTGCTTGATCATCACTGCGCTCAGAATACTGGTCGAGTTATTGACGGCTTGATGTAGGTTCGCCACGTGATGTTCTTGTTTGGTGACCTTGCGAGTAAAGACTTTGAGCCGAGCGATGATGTCGGTAATAGTGCTGTTGAGGCCAATCATTTTTTTAAGGTTACTTTTAACCAGATCTGAGCGATCCATCTCAAGCAGTTTTAGGCTGTTTTCACTGTAGGTTCTTAATGCCGCAAGCGGTTGGTTGATTTCGTGATTGATGCTAGCTGACAATTCTCCAAGCACGGCTAACTTAGCGGTTTGTGTAAGCTCTTGCTCTGTTTGCTTAAGCTTTAACTGAGATTCTTGATATTGGTAAATCGTCTGCTGAAGTTGGTCGTTAGATTGCTTTAAATAGTGGGTTCGTTTATCAACGGTGTGCTCTAAATTTTGATTCAATTGAGTTAACGCGATCTTAGCTAAGTAAGTTTGACGCCAAGACCAAGCAATGAGCACGACTAAGCTGTAGATAACCAGAAAGATGGCATCTATCTGCAAGACTTTACGTACTTCGGCTTTGGTTTCTTTTAAGGCAACCACTTGATACTGATTATTATTGGTGGAGGCAGGATAAAGCTTAAAGTTACCTAGCTTGTTTAATTGATTCGTTGTCAGCTGTGTTTGATTGTTTGTCGACGGGCTACTGTTGTTGCTGCTGGTCACTGATGAAGCTTGAAAGGCGTCAATGATCGATATTTGGCTTTGACCGTATTGGCGGTTGCGAGCAATTTCTTGTTGTTGTGCTTGAGTTAAAGGCAACAATGATTGGTAAAGCCAATTGGGTTGGCTAGAAAGAAACACCACTTGATTCGAATCGAGTACAACGATCTCAAAGTCATCGCTGGTGAGGATATTTTCAAGGTTCTCTAAACTGACTTTAACGGTAATGACCCCAACGATGTTGCCAGCGATATACAGAGGTGACGATAAAAAGTAGCCCCTAACATTTGAGCGTGCACCAAGGGCAACATAATGGGTTTTATCGCCTTTAATGGCGGAAGCAAAGTAGGGACGAAAAGAGAAGTTTTCACCAACAAAGGTACGCGGCTTTTGGTAGTTGCTCGACGCGACGACTGTGCCACTTTGGTCATGAATGTAGATTGTGTCTGCTTGGCTTTGATTCGACCATTCAAACAGCAATTTATTGAGACCTGTGGCAGTCATTTTGTTTGCTTGATCGTCGTGAGTAAAATAAGAGAGCAAGCGAGGATCGTGGCTAAGCAAATCAGGAATTTGTTTGAATTTTTCGAGCTCAGAATCGATTTGCAGATTGGCTTTGTTGGCGGCTTCATGAAGCTGTTGTGCGACGATTTTTTCTTGATACTGCACGGCCATAAAGTGTGTCGCACTCAGTCCTGCAATGCCTAACAACAATGAGAATAAAACAAAGGGTGTTAGAAGGTTAGGCCGTTTTTTAGTCACTGGTATCTCAGCTTATGATCCGTTTATATATAGACTATCAATATGATGGTTTGAGTACCGAGATCTTGTTAACACCGAACGCTTTCTGTAAGACAAAACCACGGCTTAGACTTGTGTTTCAAAGGATTACAGCGCAAAATCACAAAAAATTAAAAGGAGCAACGAAATGGAACTGACAGATATTCGTCGTGAATACGCTAAGGGTGGGTTGAGACGTAAAGACTTAGCCGCAGACCCTATTGAGCAATTCAATCTATGGTTAGAGCAAGCCATCGAAGCTAAGATGACTGACCCTACTGCCATGACCGTTGCCACGGTTGATGAAAATGGTCAGCCATTTCAACGAATTGTTCTGCTAAAGAATGTTGATAAAGACGGTTTCGTTTTTTACACCAACTTAGGTAGCCGTAAAGCGCACCAACTGGAGCACAACAGTAAGATAAGCCTGCATTTCCCTTGGCATCCTCTAGAGCGACAAGTTCACATTACTGGCACCGCTGAAAAGCTGACAGCAATGGAAAACATGAAGTACTTCTCATCTCGCCCGAAAGAGAGCCAGTTGGCTGCCATCGCAAGTAAGCAAAGCAGTCGTATTTCTGCTCGTGGTATCTTGGAAGGTAAGTATTTGGAGCTTAAACAGAAGTTCGCGAAGGGAGAGATTCCAGTGCCTTCTTTCTGGGGCGGCTTCCGAGTGCGTGTTGATAGCATTGAGTTCTGGCAAGGTGGCGAACACCGCTTGCATGACCGCTTCTTGTTCTCACGCCAAGACAACAGCTGGGATATCGATCGCCTAGCGCCTTAGTTTGAACCTGTTGTACCAATCAAAAGATACCGTTGATTTTGTGTTTATTCACATCAACGGTATTTTTTCGTCTGTACTTTCATCTGAGTACGAGTGTACAGAGCCATCAATCAGTCGCTGTGTAGAACAACCGAGATCTGTTTTTTGAGCAGAGTTTCTGGAATCACTGAACCTAGCCCTGAATCTAACGCAAACTCTATTAACTGGCTTTTACTGCGAGCATCGAACTTCTGCTTCAACCTAGCGACATGGCCTTCGACGGTCTTGATTGAGATATTCAACGTCAGCGCGATGTATTGGGGTTTCTTACCGAACAGCAATAAGAACAGCACTTCTGATTCTCGTGCCGTCAGCTTCTTTTGCAGCTTTGACACTCGCGGTTTTGAGCCCGCTATTGATGCCTGATTTCCTTTCTCACACGTCGCCTGACACACCCAATGACCAACCTCTAAGATGGCCGTATCAGTGAGCTCTTGACCATAGAAAATCGTACCTTGGACATTGTCATTTTCATCAAGCCAAGGAGTCTTGGTAAAGATATGTGCGTGCCAACGACCGTCGGGATAAGGATGAATATCGAGGATCTTGAGTGTGCAGCGCGTGTCCATCACATGCTTGTCTTGAGCCCTGAAGTCTTGCGCACATTCGGTTGTTTGGCTCGGCATATCGAAATCGGTTAAGCCAGTACAGCTTTCCCCCGGCTTCAACCCTATCAATTGGTTGTAAGCGAGATTGGCGTAGACGAAGACAGAGTCAGTATCTTTACAACCCCAACAGCCTGGGAGTTGTTCAAATAAAGAGCGATGTATGGAGTTTAAAGGTTCTGACAAGGTTTTATCTCGTTAGGTGCGACACATTGATAATATCAGTTTCTAATTGAGCTGCAATGGCAATTCGGGGCTCAACGACGAGCACGCCGGAGACGCTGAACAGCCATTAAACGGATCGTTGATTAAGTGTCTACCTTGAGGAGAATCGCTGAACGGAAGGGTGGATAAACAGGCAAAAAAAAGCCAGCCTGAAGATGGGCTGGCTAAAGACAAGATATGCCTTGTCGACATGTAGAAGATTTCCAGGTTAATTCGCGAGGGTCGTGCAAATTAACCTGAGGCATCAGTTAGATACCCAGAGTGACTTACTACTCTATCGATGAATCTACTCCTAGGAGTGCTTATGCATAAGGGGGGAATTCCCCTATAAACGCCTCTCAATGTGAGAATTGAGAACCTAGAGTAAATATTTCAAAATCTTGAACAAGTAATCGAGCGCTTATAGCTCTCGCACTACTCGGAATCCTAGATAATTGGCTGCGGTTGAAGGCGCGACATACAGTTCATTAAAGACCTTAGCTTCTTCAGGTGAGAAGCTCCACGCGCCGCCTTTTGCTAGACCTTTCTGAGTTGTTGTCCATTCCCACACGTTGCCAACCATATCGTAGAAGCCCGTTGGCGTTGGTAAGAACGACTTAACTGGTGAAGTGCTGACGTTTGACCAAGGTGTGCCAGCCCAGCCTGTATTCGCTTTGCCAGACTTGAATTCGTTGCCCCACCAGAAGTTGGTATCTTGGCCAGCTCTTGCTGCCGCTTCCCACTCTTGTGGTGTTGGTAGACGATAAGTGAAGCCAGTGTTTTTAGACAACCAACGCGTATAAGCTTTGGCATCATTCTGGCTAACACAAACAACGGGAGAGTCGTCCTGTTGTTTAAAGCCTGGGTTTTGCCAATGCTTGTCTGATACTGAGGTTATTTCCGCATTTGTAAAGGTGTCGCAGGTATTCATTAACTCTGCGTCTGTCTCGTAGCCTGTGCTCTCTGCAAACGCTTTAAAGTCGCGGACTCGTGTTGGTGTCGCTGCAAGGGCGAAAGGCTTCTTAATGGTGACTTGCTGTGCGTTGTTTTCACCTAACAAGTAACGACCTGAACCTACCACAATCATTTCTGGGCTTTGAACGTTGGCTTTCATTGGGTCTGCGAACTTGGTACCCACATTCAATGAATTTTGCTTAGCTTGTAGCACCGCTCTGAGATTGTGATCGCGAGCGATTTTCAATTCTTGATGGAAAGAAAGGTAACCTTCTTTCTCGATGGTGATCATGTGCTGACCAGTAGGTAACATCACCTCAACGGGTGTGCTGCCATATTTCACGCCGTTGATCGAAACTTTGTCGTTGTACTGGTTTGAACGAACCACCAAGTTAACCCAAGCGACTTCTTTTTGCTGATCGTTGGCTTGTTGCTCGCTTTGGGTGAAACAGTTTGATGATTGAATACCCAGCAGACGGCAAGGTGTGTTCTTGTCTGGGCGAGTCTCGAGATTCGCTGCAATTACTGCTCGGTAACGGTTATCTTCAGAGAAGCCAGAGGATTTCACTTTGTGTTGCAGGACGTGAATATTCAATGAAGCCGACGCTAGGTGCTCTTTTACAGCTTTCGATTCAGTCGCGTTGTCTACGAGGCTATGCTGGAATTGCTTTACGGCTTTTTGAAGTGCCAAGGTCACGGTTTGGTCTGAGCACTGTGCCAGTGTCATGTCGCTGCTACAACGATTGGTAAAGCTGACCGTTTGCTCTTGTGTTTGAGTGATCTCGTTTCTTAGTCGCTCGGCTCTTGCTCTTAGCTTGTCTTGATTGAGGTTTGCGATTGAAGCTTCTGCTGCCGCTTTCTCTGCTTGAATAGCCTCAAGTTCCATCACTAAGCCTTGCTGTGTCTGTTCAGAGTCTGACATCGCAAGCTTGTTCTCTTTTACGGTTTTCCAAGCCCCTTGGAAAGCGTTTTGAGCGAGTGAGATATCAAAGTCAGGTTCATCAATCATACGAGCGTAATCTTGCTCTAGGTTCGCTTTTGCTTTTGCTAGGTCTTGTTCTGCTTTAGCGGTCAGCTTTGCTACACGCGCAGATTGCTGTGCATGGTTATCGACTTGATTTTGTTTGTCTGCGAGCTTTTTCTCGACAGCCGTTAAGTCGGCATGCTTTTCGAAAAGCGAGCTTTCAATGTCGGTGACAGATGACGTGATTGCTGGTGGTGTTGCTTCAGCGAAAACAGCCGGTGTCATTAAGCAGGGAGCAAGTGCAAATAGTAGAGCTGGAAAACCTTGGCGCATGATGGGCTACTTCAATCGTAATTTAGGTTAATCAAATATTCTAAACGAAAACGCCATTTCGTCTGCAGCTACTTTCTATAACTATCAACAAAATGGCGAGTATTCATTCAGCTTTGTGAAACAGGCACGGCTATTTCAATCGGGCTTAACGGTTTATATCGGATTTAATTTCTATACCCGACTTAGCTTTCTTTGCTAGGAAGAAGCTTAACCCAGATGGTATCGCTGCCATTGATGGTTACAGAGCGGTTGTAAGATTCGTAACCCTGCTTTGAAATGGTCACCTGGTGACGTCCGCTTGGTAGTGCAACCTCAATTGGTGTGCTGCCATACTTGATGCCGTTAATGGTGACTGAATCATTGTACTGATCAGAACGAACGGTCACATTTGCCCACTGCTTGTCATTTTTCTTAACGACAGCGGCTTGACTGCCTGTTAGACAGTAGCGAGTAGACACGTTCAACAAGTTACAAGCGGCAATGGCTTCAGGTTTCGCTTGAAGCTGAGCTTGTATCTGCATGAAGTATGCGTTGTTGCCAGAGAAACCACTCTTGATTGCTTGGCTGTCTTGAACATGGATGTTCAGTTGAACACCTTGCAAGTTTTGCTTCGCTAGTGTGCTTTCTGTGAGCTGTTCAAGTAATTGGGTCTTGAACGTTTGAACGGCTTTTTGGTTCGTTAGGTGTTTACCTTGAGATGTACATTCACCGAGTGTCATTGTTGACGCACATGTGGTGGTGTAGCTGGTTTCAAGAACGGCACTTTCACGAAGTTCTGTTGCAATACGTTTAACACGAGCTTCAACTTTTGACTCTCTCAAGTTAGCTAGCTCATTATTAAGACGCGCTTGCTTTTGCTTGATTTGAGAAAGGTGAATTTCCCCCTCGTTCATCGCTTGTTGGTTATCTAACTGAGACGATTGATTCTCTTTAACGGCCGCCCAAGCATCTTGGTAGCTTTTCTGGAAAGAGACCAAATCAGTTTCTGGATCTTCAAGTAAGCGACTGTACTGTTTGTCGAGTACAGACTTAGCTCGGTTACGTTTTGCCTTAAGTTCTTCACCTTCGCGCAACAACTTACTATTTTTGTTTTGTAGTTGTTTTAGGTTTTCAGTCGCCGATACTTTGGTTGCTGAAATACGCTCAATATCTGAGTTTTTCTCTGTTAGCTTTGCATCGATAGCTGAAACGGGATCGACTTGATTCAGTTCTTCAGCTGATACCGATGCAGATACCCAAAGTGGGGATAGCGCAAGTAAAAGCGCTGAAATTCGAAAGTTAGTCATAGGTCCCTGCAACTTGTAGATTGAAATTGGCTCGTTAATAAAGTGTCTACTTCCTAGTTGTGAGTCACTAGTTATTAGCAATTAACACAGTACCCGTCTTTATACCGTTTTATTGCTATCCAATCTACTCAAAAGCCAAGTTTCGGTACTTCGGATACACTTTTTACAGGTTTATCGCCAATTATTTGAGCTATATAAGAAAATTTATTCATTATGTTAGGGCGCTGAAGTATTTATTGATGACATGGTTTTTCGTGCGGGTGTGCTTGCTTGCTTGTATGAGTGCTTGTGAAGCCCCTAAACTCACCGGAACGATTGGTTTTACAATGGCCGTAGTTTATACACTCTTGATCATCTTTCCGGAGGCATGATCAAGACGATCGCGATAATGATCTTTTGCTAAAGGTGAGGAAATGACTCTCATGATCATTTACAAATTCATCTTATGCAGATTTCAGAGTATTATTCTTACTATGTCGACCTGAATATTTTGCTGTTATGCCAAAACCGTTACCTTTTCCAAACCTAGACCTGTCCCCGCTAGGCCTTACTGGCCCTCGTCCTGCAGAGATCATTACTTTGCCATCGCATATGGATTGCCACGAGCATCACTATTCGCAGGTGGTTATTGGGCTAAAAGGTCAGGCGGAATTTGAAGTGAGCGGTAAAGGTAATCTTGTCGGTCCAGGGCAAGGCTGCGTAGTCACGGCTCGCTCTGATCATGCTTTCGGCGGAGTGGTTGGTCAGTCGGATATTCTCGTGCTCAACATGCCTATGCCAACCGATGATGACCCTCTGATGCTAGAGAAGATTAACCAGTTAGAATCATCGAACGTCTACTTCCAATTAGATGCGCAAATTCAAAAGCTTATCCATATGTTGGTGCAAGAGATGCAGGCCAGTCCTGATGATCTGTTATTAAGCCGTGCGTGCAATGATACGGTGATTGCATTGATGCAAAGGCACATCTCGGCATTTGAAACCTCAATCAAAGATTCACGCTTTGATCTTGAAGCGTTGGATCGCTACATAGAACAGCATTTAGCAAACAAGATCTCCGTCGCGCAGCTTGCGGGTAGTGTGTTCTTGGGTGAAAGCCAGTTCCATATGTTATTCAAAGAGCAAATGGGCATTACCCCTCACCAGTACGTTCTTGGCAAGCGCATCGACCGTTCTCGCCGTTTAATTGAACAAGGTAATCTAAGCCTTGGTCAGGTCGCTGAACTGGCTGGTTTCTCCGGTCAATCTTCCTTTACTCACACCTTTTCACGCCTTCAAGGCATGTCACCATCCCAATACAAAAAGAAAATTTCTGTTAAATAGTGAAACAAAACGGCATATTATTTTAAAGTTTCATATGTGACCTTGTGTTTGTTTTGTTAATAAAGCGAGTTTTTAGCAAAAAACTCGGAGTTTTTGACAAGTAATCCTTATATACTCTAAATACACTGCAGCCATTGTAGAGATCCCGAACTCTTTTCGGGTGTGAGATTAAGGAAAACGCATGTTTACAGCTACTGATGTGTTAAAGCCAGAATTCAACGAGCAGTCGCTTGCTGATCTTTGGACGCTTATCTCACCATTATATATGGTGGATGAAACCCAATGGCTAGAGCAACTTCTGCCGCTAGCTACCCCTTCTGAGTCTGAAAAGCAGCAAATTACAGACAAAACGACGTCGTTGATTGAGTCTATCCGTGCGGATAAAACATCTATTCAGATGATCGACGCCTTGTTGCTTGAATACAGTTTAGATACTCAAGAAGGCATCTTGCTAATGTGTCTGGCGGAAGCCTTGATGCGTATTCCTGATTCGGCAACCGCTGATGCACTGATTCGCGACAAACTTAGCGTTGCGGATTGGAAATCTCACCTGAAGAATTCTGACTCGGTTTTTGTTAACGCATCAACTTGGGGCCTAATGCTAACAGGCAAAGTGGTTGGGCTTTCATCTAAAGAGCAGAGTGCAGGTCAAGCGGTTAACCGTTTAGTGAACAAGCTTTCTGAGCCGGTGATTCGTAAAGCGATGCACCAAGCGATGAAGGTGATGGGTCACCAATTCGTTCTTGGTCGCAGCATTGCTGAAGCGCAAAAGAACGGTAAGTCTATGCGTGACAAAGGTTTTACCTACTCATACGATATGCTAGGTGAAGCGGCACTGACCACAGCTGACGCAAACAAATACTTCAAAGATTACCTAATGGCGATTGAAGCCGTAGGTCGAGACACGTATGTCTCTTCAAAATCGAGCCCTGCGCCATCGGTATCTATCAAGCTTTCTGCGCTTCACCCACGTTATGAAGTGGCGAACGAAGACCGCGTACTGACTGAACTTTGCGACACGCTAGAGCAGTTATTGCGCCGAGCAGTAGAGCTCGATGTTGCCATTACGATTGATGCGGAAGAAGCGGATCGCTTAGAGCTTTCTCTTAAATTATTCGAAAAACTGTACCGCACTGACCTTGTAAAAGGTTGGGGTAAATTTGGTCTGGTTATTCAAGCTTACTCAAAGCGTGCACTTCCGGTTCTAGTATGGCTAAACCGCCTAGCGAAAGAGCAGGGTGATTTGATCCCGCTTCGCTTAGTTAAAGGCGCTTACTGGGACAGCGAAATCAAATGGTCGCAACAAGCTGGCTTTACTGATTACCCAGTTTACACACGTAAAGAAGCGACAGACGTAGCTTACCTTGCATGTGCGCGTTACCTATTGAGCCCAAGCGTTCGTGGCAATATCTTCCCGCAGTTTGCGAGCCACAATGCTCATACGGTTTCTGCTATTGCCGTTATGACCGACCATAAAGACTTTGAATTCCAACGCTTACACGGCATGGGTGATTCTCTGTACAACCATGCAATGGAAGCTTACCAACAGTCGGTACGTATCTATGCACCGGTTGGCAGCCATAAAGATCTACTGCCATACCTAGTACGTCGCTTGCTAGAAAACGGCGCAAACAGCTCGTTTGTTCACCGTCTAGTTGATGCGCGTTGCCCTGTGGCTGAGCTGACTCAACATCCTGTCGATATGCTTCTGGCATTCGATACATTGCACAACACTAAGATTCCTCTGCCTCCAGCGGTATTCCCTGAGCGTAAGAACTCTTACGGTGTGAACATTGATATTGAAAGCGAAGCGCATCAGTTTGAAGAGCAAGTAAAAGGCTTCTTAAACAATCAATGGACAGCGGGCCCTGTGATCAACGGTGAATCTCTTGCCGAAAGCATGATCAAGGTTGATCAGAACGTTGAGCAAGTGACTGCACCTTATGATCGCCGTATTCATGTGGGTCAGGTGGCTTTCGCTAACCTTGATCATGTTTCCGCAGCGATCACTGGCGCAGACGCAGCATTCGCTGATTGGAACGCAACTTCGGTTGAAACCAAAGCAGCGGCACTTGATAAGTTGGCTGACCTGATGGAAGACAACCTCGCTGAGCTGGTGGCGATTTGTCATCAAGAAGCGGGTAAGACAATTCACGACAGTGTTGATGAAGTACGTGAAGCGGTCGACTTCTGCCGTTACTACGCAAAACAAGCGGACAACCTACAAGGTTTCGAACTAAAAGGTTTTGATGGCCAAACACGAATCGCTTCTCGACAAGGTCGTGGTGTGTTCGTTTGTATCAGCCCTTGGAACTTCCCTCTAGCGATCTTCCTTGGCCAAATTACTGCAGCTTTGGTTGCGGGTAACACGGTTGTAGCGAAGCCTGCCGAGCAAACAAGCTTGATTGCAGCTCGCGCGGTTGAACTGATGAATGAAGCGGGCTTCCCTGCTGGCACCATTCAGTTACTTCCGGGTCGCGGTGCTGAGATCGGCAGTGCACTAACAAGCCATGATGCGATTGCGGGCGTTGCCTTTACTGGTTCTACGCCAACGGCACAGCGTATTAATGTGTCATTAGCTACTCGTAACGCTAAGCCAGTTCCGTTTATTGCGGAAACAGGCGGCCAAAACGCGATGATCGTCGACAGTACTGCACTGCCTGAACAGGTAGTTCGTGATGTGATTCGTTCAGCATTCGCTTCAGCAGGTCAGCGTTGTTCTGCACTACGTGTGCTTTACATCCAAGAAGACATTGCAGACCGCGTGGTTGGATTGATTCACGGTGCAATGGACGAGCTGAGTGTTGGCATTCCACACCTTCATAAAACCGATGTTGGCCCTGTTATCGACCAAAACGCGAAACAGAAGCTAATGGCGCACTTAGAAAACATGACTAATACCCAGAAGAAGGTGGCTCAACTTTCTCTAGGTAGTGATTGTGAACATGGTGATTTTGTTCCACCAAGTGCTTTTGAAATTGATGACATCAGCTGCTTGAAAGAAGAACAGTTTGGCCCAGTGCTACACATTGTTCGCTTCAAAGCGAGTGAGCTAGCGCAAGTGGTAGACCAAATCAACCAAACGGGCTTTGGCTTAACCATGGGTATCCACAGCCGTAACGAGACAACTTACCGTTGGATCGAAAAACACGTTCGTGTGGGTAACTGCTACATCAACCGTGACCAAGTGGGCGCCGTTGTTGGTGTTCAACCATTTGGTGGTCAAGGCTTGTCAGGTACTGGCCCTAAAGCGGGTGGTCCTCACTACCTATACCGCTTTACTGATGTTCATTTCTCTCAATCACAAGACAAGGCATAAGGAGCATTATCATGGTTCATCAAGTGACAGGTTTTTCTGATGCTTTGCTAGCGTGGGAACAATGGAATCTTACCGATTTTGATTACAAGAGTGCTCAGGTACTTGCGCTGAAATCAGAGATCGAAAGTCAATCTACGCCTTTGGCGACGGTGGTTACTTATCATCTAGAGCAAGCGTCTGCGCTGCTTTCTGAACATCACCTAATGGCAGGTCCTACGGGCGAAACCAATGAGTTGTATGCCGCTGGTCGCGGTGTGGCTTTGGTGATTGTTGATGATTGCGAAGAGAAAGTGCCAGCGCTGCAAACTGCAATGGCTTTGATTACTACTGCGCTATTGGCAGGTAACAGCGTCCAATTGTGCAGTGATGATGTGCAGTTCAATACTTTAGTTGCAGATGCAGCTAAGTCGGCGAACTTGCCAACTAACTTGGTGCAAGTTGCCTCGTATGACGCTGCTCAACAGTTGTTGTCTTGCGATGTACGTAGCGTGGGTTACGTAGGTAACTCGCAAACGGCACAAGCTATCAATTTACAGCTTGCTAAGCGTGACGGTGCAATCGTCGGTTTAGTAGCTGAAACGGATCTGGCGACAATGAATGTTGCCAATGATCCACACCTATCGCTGCGCTTCATTACCGAGCGTACGCGAACTATAAATATAACAGCCGTGGGCGGTAACGCGACCTTGCTCGAACTTGGAAGCGAAGCTCACTAACCTTCAGTAAAATTGGCTCTAAGCACTTTTGGTTCTTTCCAACTTTGGTTTTCACCATCTTTGGATTTAACTGATAGTGCTTTGGAGCCTGAATACCTAACTCAATGCACTTGCTTGCCTTTACGGTGAGTGCCTTGCATTGAATTAGGCATGGAAGGCTTTCTACAAAATGAGGACTATCAAATGATAGAAAACAGTTTTGCAATAACGACGACGTTCATTGCGTATCTAATTATGATGCTAGCGATCGGTGTTATTGCTTACAAACGTACATCTAACTCAACTGACTACTTCCTAGGTGGTCGTTCGTTAGGCCCATGGCCTGCTGCACTTTCTGCTGGTGCATCAGACATGAGTGGTTGGTTGCTACTTGGCCTGCCTGGTTACGCTTACGCTGCTGGCTTTGAAGCATTTTGGCTTGCTGGTGGTCTACTTGTTGGTACTTGGGCAAACTGGTTAATCAGTGCAAAACGTCTACGTACTTACAGCATTACGACTGAATCACTGACGCTGCCTGAGTTCCTATCTCGTCGTTTCAATGATAATTCTAAGCTGATCCAAACAATTTCTGCTTTCTTTATCCTTTTATTCTTCCTTTTCTACACAAGTTCAGGCTTGGTAGCAGGTGGTAAATTGTTTGAAACGGTATTCGGCCTAGATTACACAACTGCGGTAATTATCGGTACGGTATGTGTGGTTTCGTACACCCTATTTGGTGGTTTCCTAGCGGTATCTTGGACTGACTTAGTTCAAGGCTTGCTAATGTCTGCTGCGCTATTGATTGTACCAATCGCAGCAATGAACGGTGGCCTAGGTCAGCTGTCTAGCGACCTACACAACATCAACCCAGAGCTACTTACGCTATGGAATGATGCTAAGGGTGAGCCGCTTTCTGCTATTGCGATCATCTCGCTAGCGGCATGGGGTTTGGGTTACTTCGGTCAACCACACATCTTGGCTCGTTTCAAAGCAACTCGTTCAAACAAAGATCTTGTGACAGCACGCCGCATTGCGGTTATCTGGACTGCACTGTCTATGGTTGGTGCAATGCTAGTGGGTCTTGTTGGTCTAATTTACGTGACTAACTCTGGCGCACCTAAGCTAGACGATGGCGAGAAGATCTTCATGCTTCTTGTTAACGCGATGTTCCACCCAGTAATCGCAGGTATCCTACTTGCTGCAATCCTAGCGGCAATCATGAGTACTGCGGATTCACAACTTCTTGTTTCTTCATCTGCAATGGCAGAAGACTTGTACAAGCAAGTTCTGAAGAAAGACGCAACGTCAGAAGAGATTGTTCGTGTAGGCCGTTTCGCGGTTATCTTAATCTCTCTAATTGCACTTGTTCTAGCGATGACGCCAGACAGTTCAGTACTAGGCCTTGTATCTTACGCATGGGCTGGTTTTGGTGCTGCGTTTGGTCCAGCTATCGTATTGAGCCTGTACTGGTCTCGTATGAACCGTAACGGCGCTCTAGCGGGTATCGTGGTTGGTGGTGTTACGATTGTACTTTGGAAACAGTTCACGGGCGGTTGGTTCGATGTTTACGAAATCGTACCGGGAATCATCCTATCGACTATCTCTATCGTTGTGGTTAGCTTGATTACTGGCGAGCCTGAAGATGAAGTTAAGAAGCAACATGCTGAGTTCGAGAAGAACCTAGTTGAGCTAGACTAATTTACATTGTAAAAATACAGATGAATTAGCAAAAACAATTGCAACAAATAATAGAGTCACTTCGGTGGCTCTATTTTTTTGACCAGTCCCTAATGCTTTCGACTTCTTTTTGATCGATATTCAATGACTCCAAGAACTCTTGGTGAGCACTCGGTTCCATCTTCTCAAACTGTTTGTGCCAGTTCTTCATGTCCTCTTCGCTGAATCCAGCATTCTCCATTACTTTAACCCAGCGATCCTTAGTCAGCGATTTCTGCTCAAGCAATTCAGGTTGTTCTAATAACATGACAATCGCCTTTTGCTGTTGGCGAAGATTCTGAATCTCTTTGTCTAGAGCATTGAACTGGTTCACTAAGGTTTGCTCTTGTTTCACGTCGTCTTTGCGATCAAGTAGCGCGGTAATTTCTTGGATGGATAATCCAAAGGAGCGGTAAGAGATAATGCTTTCTAAACGAGTCTGTTCCTTTTCACCATACCAACGGTAGCCATTGTCTGAACGACAGTTAGGTAGTAACAGCCCCGCACGTTCGTAATAAAGAATGGTGGTGCGTGAGATGTTATAGGCTTTGGCTAGTTGAGTAACAGTGAGCATTGGCTGCCTCTTTATGATCCAGAAGAAGTTGAGAAGTAAAAACATCAGAGAGTCGCATATTCTAATCACGGCTTATTGAAGTGTATCGTTAGCAACCTTACTAAAGTCGTGAACTCGCAATGCTTAAATCATACTTCTAGGTCTGTGATATTTCAGTTTTCGTTTGGATACATTACAGTGACTTATGGTGACGCAGTCAATGGAAGGAAGATGGAAGTGCTGCTTTTTTATGTGTGAATTTGACAGCAGATTCGGGCTAGGTACTGTCCTTAAGGGGTTTTACAATGTAAATCGAAACCGATTGATGGAGGGAAATAAAGAAAAATCGTGTGAGATTGATGACGTTTGATGTCAAAAAATGGAAGAGAAAAATGGCTATTTTTTGAACTTAGCGCCCACTTTTGTTATTAGCTCGGTGAATTGTGGAACCGAATTGGACATGATGTGTCAATTGTCAGTAACCACTAAAGACCTATAGGACAAAGGTATGCCTGATCTCTATTGCAAAGGATGTAAAAAAACAACACTACATAAGTCTATAATGAAACGTTGTGAATCAGAGCCTGAGACGACTTCTGGCCGCATGTTGCAATGGACATCTAAGCTTTTTAGTGGCAATCAGTACTACGATATGGAAACACAACATTTTTGCCGAACGTGTAATTGCCGTTGCGAATCTGGAAGTATCGTTCCACAAGTTGGCTTAGCTTAGCCAATAGTAAGTACTTACTCATTTAGATCAAAAAAACCTCCGCCTTGGAGGTTTTTTCGTTTCTAAGCGGCTTGTAACGCTAGCTCTGCTTCAATGGAGTTGCCATCAATTTTCACGTCCCATCCATAGTTGGAGTACTCACTTGCGAGTGCTTGAGCGACGTCTTTTGATACGGTTACGTGTGTCCATGAGCCAATGCCATAAGGCTTATATGCCAGTTCCTGCGTTTTCATAATAGAGTTATCCTTTCTCTTTGATAATTATATTATTCACTTTGGCCTATATCCTTTCTTTCGTTTCTGGCTCAACTTATTTGTTATTGAGGTCATTTTTATAATAATTTGTTAATGACCAGAAGATGATTTATAAGGGTTGTTATCAGTTTGTATTGATTTATATTCTCCATGAATGCTGAGGGTGTATTTAGTTTTTTAAATGTGTGAGCGGGGTTTTGCTCCATTTTGATCACTATGGAATATACTGAGCCGAATTTAGAATGTTTAAGGAATGTTATGTCTCAGCATCAACTCGATCGTATCGATAAAGAGATACTAAGAATTCTGCATATGAAAGGGCGTTTGCCGGTTGTGGAGTTGGCAAAACAAGTCAACTTAACCACTTCCCCATGTTCCGATAGGCTCAAACGATTGGAAAAAGATGGCTATATCACGGGTTATCATGCTGAGTTGTGTTCAGAGAAGTTGGGGCTCGATGTTCAAGTCTTTATTCATATTCGACTCGATCAAACCAGCTTCTCTATCTTTGATAAGTTTGCACAGGCGGTTGAGTTGATGCCTGAAGTGGAGGAGTGTTATTCCCTCTCGGGTGACTTTGACACCATGATTAAGGTTCGAGTGAAAGACATGAAGGCATACCAAGCGTTTATGGCAACCAAGCTGGGTACACTGCCGGGCGTGATCCAGACTCGCAGCGAAGTGGTGATCGAAGAGCACAAAAAGGGCTTTGGTGTGAACCCTGAGCTTTTAGCAACCCTAAAATAGCGGCCTGCTTTCGTTTTACCAAGGTTATTTAGATATAAAAAATGGAAGCCAATAAGCTTCCATTTTTTGTTGAATGTCAGATAAAGAGCAATCCGATAAACTTTTCCGGCTTACAGCGTAATTGCCGCAGAGATTAAGCCAATCACACCACCGAATACACCGCCCCAAACCACTAGCCAACCAAGGTGCTTCTTGATCATGGTCTGAACCATCTCTTTCACGAGTTTTGGTGTTAGTTCATTCAAACGTTGATCGATGATCGCTTCAATGTTCTCTTTGATTTCATCCATCATTGCAGGCGATTCAAGTTCATCCTTGATGGCATTTTTTACCGAATCACTCTTGCTGATTTCAATCACAGACTCTTGCATCTTCTCTACAAATGGCGCTTTCATCGGCTGTAGGGCTTCTGTGCCACCAACCATCGCTAACATGCCGCCAAACTGTGAGTTCTCGATAACATGAACCAGTGAATCGAATGCCGGGTTAAAGTCGATCTTCTTAATTACGGGCTCTAGATTGAGCGATTTTCCAGTCATCTCACTGCTGAGGAAGCGGTCGATGTTACTTTCAGTAAAGAACTGTTCCATCATGAGTTGCTTAATAGCGGCCTTGAACTCTTCAAAACGAGCTGGAATAACACCAGAACCGTATAAGCCGGGTACTTTTTCGAACAACATGTGAATCGCAAGCCAGTTGGTGATGGCACCAGAAAAGGCGAATAGGCCTGCATAAAGCAAGTATTGGTTTGCTGTCGCATAGCCGCCAGCAAGCAGTGCTAACGCAATAACGTTAGTTAAGACACTTTTGTTCATGGTTGATCTCTAGAAAGAATACTGCGCGCATTTTAAGAAAAAAACGCCAAGAAAAAAACAAAAGGATCGATGAAGTTTATGGGACAGAGGAAAACAGATGAGAAAGGGGCGAAGATCAACAGGCATAAAAAAGGCTAGCCTCCCCCCGAAGTCTAGCCTTATTCCAGAACGCGCAAGCGAAGCGTCTTGATCTGTTATCGCTATTATATAATTACGACATAACATTCTGCTACGTGTAATTTACCAGCAGTTAACAATTTGGTGTGAATTACGCCGCACTTTTAAAATAGCACATAAATTAAGCACTCGTTTTGTGTTCAAGGTCGTCAGCGATGAAGCCACCGGTTTGATGATTCCACAATTGAGCGTAGATACCGTTTTGGCTAATAAGCTCTTGGTGCGTGCCTTCTTCGACGATATTACCTTGGTCGAGTACGATCAAACGGTCCATTGCTGCAATGGTCGATAGGCGGTGTGCAATTGCAATCACTGTCTTTCCTTCCATCAACTCAATCAAACTCTCTTGAATCGCAGCTTCAACCTCTGAATCGAGCGCTGATGTGGCTTCATCAAGCACCAAAAGCGGCGCATTCTTCAGAAGTACGCGCGAGATAGCCACACGTTGACGTTGACCACCCGAAAGCTTAACGCCTCGCTCACCCACTTGAGCATCGTAACCAATGTTGCCAAACGGGTCGGTTAGCGTTTCGATAAACTCATGAGCATGTGCCTGTTTGGTTGCGGCATACACTTCTTCATCTGATGCGTCAGGACGACCGTAAAGAATGTTGTCTTTGATTGAACGGTGCAGCAGTGAGGTATCTTGAGTCACCATGCCGATATTGCTGCGCAGTGAGTCCTGTGTAACCGATGAGATTTCTTGGCCATCAATCAAAATTCGACCATTTTCTACATCGTGGAAGCGCAAGAGCAAGTTAACTAACGTCGATTTACCTGCCCCTGAACGGCCAACCAAGCCCACTTTTTCACCCGGTTTAATGTTGAGGTTCAGGTTGTTAATTACACCCTTGTTCTCACCGTAGTTGAAGCTCACGTTATCGAAGTTGATGCCGCCTTGTGGTACATCTAAAGGCTTCGCATCTTTTTTGTCTTCGATAGCGATAGGCTTAGACAGTGTTTTAATGCCATCAATTACAGTACCTAAGTTTTCAAATAGGCCGCCAATTTCCCACATGATCCACTTCGACATACCGTTAATACGCAGAGCCAAGCTGACTGCAATGGCAATCGCACCCACTGTGATTGCGTTATCTAACCATAGGTAGATAGAGATACCGGCAATGCTGAATACCAACAAGTAGTTCGCAAATTCAACGCAGATGTTAAAACCAGTAACCAAGCGCATTTGACGGTGCACAGTATCAAGGAAGCCTTCCATGCCTTCTTCGGCATATTCGGTTTCTCTTTTACTGTGTGAGAATAGTTTGACCGTCGCGATGTTGGTGTAGCTATCAACAATGCGTCCTGTCATCAGTGAGCGTGCATCCGCCTGTTCTGAAGACACGTCTTTCAGCTTTGGCACGAAGTGTAGTTGAATGCCGACGTAAATAAACAACCAAATCAACATTGGAGCCATTAAGCGCCAATCCGATTCAGCGAGCATGAACAGCATTGCTGTAAAGTAAACCGTCACATAGACAAATACATCGACCATTTTGGTCACGGTTTCACGTACCGCGAGCGATGTTTGCATGACTTTGGTAGCAACACGCCCAGCAAAGTCATCTTGATAAAACGATAAGCTTTGCTTCAAAAGGTAGCGGTGCGCTAACCAACGAATCGACATTGGATAGTTGCCCAGCAAAGTTTGGTGAAGCAATAGCGAATAAACACTGATCAGGATTGGCATCACGACCAGTAACAGGATACCAAGCCCCATCAGAGTGGATTGGTTGTCTGCTAAGAAGGTGTCTGGGTTGCTTGTTGATAGCCAGTCAACCAGTTGTCCCATGTAACCGAACAGCGCGACTTCGATGATCGCGATGGTCATGCTCATCAAGCCGAGCAAGATCAACGGCTTTTCAAAACCTCGTGTGTAATGGCGGCAGAATGCCAGTATTCCAGTAGGAGGTTGTATCGGCTCTCCTTTTGGAAAGGCTTCAGTAAAGCCTTCAAATTTCTTGTACATAGTTTTCCCTTTATAAGCTACTGCATCTTTGAGCTAGAGCCTCTTGATGTGCAGCTTTGTTTTTATAGTCTTGATTTGAATTTTTCAGTCTTAGTTTGAAATTATATAAGTGCCAATGCGTTCTTATAAGCATCAAGTCATTCGATGGATTTTTTCTAGCTCTTATCTAAGTACTTGATTTAAGCACTTAGCTTTAATCACTTGGTTCTAGCGTTAAATGCTTTGTTTAAGCGACGAAGGAAAGGTCTAAAGAGTGTCTTTCATGACGCTTATTTTAGATTGAAGTAGACAGGAAAAGTTAAGCTTATTTCAAACGTAATTGATGGTTATGCAACGATGATAATCCTAACGTTAAATGGATTAAATTGTAACCTAAACTCGCGGCAAGCTAGAGAATGAGTTTCGGATATTTATTCAGCAAATTCTTAAACTGATATGCAAACCGTTGGTTCTTTCTGATGTGCTGTTATCTTGCAGTAAAAATTACCGAATAAACTGAGTTTTGCAGTAATTGTTTGGGATAAATATTCAAATCATTATTATTTTCAGTGAATATTGTCGTAACAACTTGTTTACAATTCTGAGGTAAATAAAAGATAGGGACGGTTGAGATGTTAAACCTACACAAAAAATCACTTCACATTACTAATGTTCAAAACGCCAATTGCGTTGTTATGGTGCCGCCAAAAGAATTTAAATTTAACGAAGAAACTGCACGTGATAACGAGTTTCAAAACAGAGTCAATCTGACTGAAGCTGAGGTTAAGTTAGAAACGATGGTCGAGTTTAAGACTATGGTCGCTTCGTTACGTAAAGAAGGTGTGCAAGTTGTAGAGTTTGATTATCCAGAATTAGGCGTAGAAACGCCCGATGCCGTATTCCCAAACAACTGGTTCAGTACTTGTGGTGATGGCAGTTTATTCACTTTCCCTATGGCCTGTGAAAACCGTCAACATGAAGTTAAGCCACATGCTCTAATTGAAGCACTAGAGGCGTCTGGTCGTATTGTTAACCATAGTGAGTCTATGGAGTCGTACGTTGCTCAAGGTTCTTATCTAGAGAGCACGGGCGTGATGGTTATCGATCATATTAATAAGACGATTTATGCGGCGCTTTCTCAGCGTTGTGATCGTGAAGTGTTAGAAGACTATGCGAAGCGTATTGGTTATTCACGCGTCGTTTCGTTCCAAACAGCATTACCGTCTGGTCAGCCGATTTACCACACCAATGTGATGATGGCGATTGGTGATAACTTCTGCGTGATCTGTGATGAAGTGATTCCAGAATTTGAGCGCCGCTTTGTGGTGAAGTCTCTTGCGAAAGATAAGCAGGTTATCTCGATCTCAATCGATCAGATGAACCGATTCTGTGGCAATATCCTACAACTGGAAACCGTTAATGGCGATAAGGTAATCGCGATGTCTCAATCGGCTTACGATGCATTCTCTCCAGCGCAATTAGCTCAGCTTTCAACACACGGTAAGCTGCTACCGTTTAACGTGAAAACGATAGAAGATATAGGTGGTGGTTCGGTGCGATGCATGTTGGGTGAGGTGTTCTTGCCAACGCGAGTTAATCTCCTGTAGCAAGTATAGAAAGTATAACAAGCGACTGACTTCAGTCATGAATCTATGAATACCACTCTCATCGCAGAGTGGTATTTTTGTATTGGCCTATCTTTGTATCGGTTTGCCAGAAGTAAGAAGACAGCAATAAGAGAGCCAGATCTAGATACAGGAGCTAACGTACAAAAGTTAACGAAAAACAGCTACTGAAAAAAGCTATGAAGCGCTCTTGAATGCCCTGTGTTCGATGAACTGAGTTGAGAGTGCGACCACTTCCTTAGAGTATACAAGTGCGGTGTGATTGAGCTTGAGGGCGCAGGTATCTGTCGCGCCTTGCAGGTTGGCGTCTTCGAGTGTGACCGTGCCATCCCCTGGGTTTCTTCCCAGAACAATACGCCCGACACCAGCGTCGTAAGTGCCCGTAATCACGCCAATTGGCACATCAATATCGTAGTCACCCAAGCCATCACTTAAGATCATTTTGCTCGAACCAAATATAAAGCCAAGACCGTGATTCGACAGTGTTTTAGCGATAGTCGCGCCATTGTGCGGCGTGCCAGCGGTAATAATGCAGGTGTCTGCAAAGTCGGGTTGGTAAAACTTAAAGTAGTGACGAATGAGCAAACCACCCAGTGAGTGACCAAAGAAGTAGACTTCATCGTATTCATCAAAACGTGCATTAATAAAGCAATTGAGGCGTTTAGCGGCCGAAGGGAAACGCAGAGAGTTGTAAGCAAACTTGTGCGTTGTAAAGCCGCGTTTTTTGAAATTTCTATCCAGATATTGCATGATCAACGAAGGCATATATAGACCATGAATTAAAACTATATGTTTGTTTTTATTGTTCATTTTTGTCCTCCGTCTGATGGTGCCCCCAGTATATTTAGTCATAAATCTAAACTCAATAAAACTTGCGGCTCTGACGGATCCCCTCATAATTTCCCTAGTCCTGCGTTGTGTGTGAGCCTTTGATATTCGAACATTCCCCATTGATATTGGGATTCATTAATTTGATATCGCCGATGATTTCGTACCTCTCTCCCTAGACGAGGTATGGATAGAACTCGGCGGTGTTTAATGCTGTTGGCTTGGAAGTCAAAATGCCATTTGGCTTGTACTGCAATTAGGCCATTCCACCACATCAAGATTTCAGCGAGCAACGCAATAAGAAGCAGGATATCTAATCGCTTAGTACAGCGAGTTCTGTTGTGACGAAGTGCGATCCCATAGGCGGTACTCTTTAGATCGCGGAAGGCTTCTTCTATCTGCATACGCTTGGCGTACAGATTGGTAATTTGTACTTCATTTAAGATATGTCGAGGGACATTAGTCGCGAGTAGCCACGGCTCCTTTGCACTGCGTTGATAGAGATGTGTAGCGGAGTGTTTTTGGCTGGTTCTACTATGGCGCTGGGCTTTTCGGCCTTTTTCTAATCCCTTATAAACATAGGCTTCACAAGATATCGGTGATCTCTTTGCTAATAAGCAGTTGCCAAGATATTTGGGTTTATGGACAGCGTTTGGATAAAAGGTTTTATTTGAGACCCAAGGTTTTTGAGGTTGTTTGATTGATACTTCACCTCGGACACGACCTAACCAAAACCAACCTTTCTCCTGAACTTGGCGGAACCAAGTATTTCTAAAACCCGCATCAGAAACGATGATCGGACTGATTTTATTCGGCAAAATACTCTGCAATTTATCGAGGAATGTTTGGTGACTTTTCGGTGAATTGTATTGGCCATACTCAAAAACTTGTTCAAAGATTGTGACGGCTCGACCATCAAGTGCAACGGATGCTCTTAACGTCATATAACGAAGTTGTTCACGAACATCAGACCAATCCACAAGGATCACAGGGCATGGGTTAGCGCCCGTTATTAAGTAGGCATGCCATTTATAAATAAGGTCTTTTTCACGATGTAGTTGGCGATTTCCAAGCAGTCTATCAACGCGTTTGATCGCATGTTTTACCGTGGTATTAGTTTCTAGTTTGCGACCTAGTTTAGTCAGCGTTAAGTCTGAGCCGTCAAGTACACTTTTTGTAGCAAGTATCAGAGAACTAACGCGTTTTTTGTGAATGGAGGGGCATTGGTTTTGTATGGTTTGTTGTAGAATCTGAATGTCGCGCATTATTAACCCACTTGTTCGAAATGTGTGTTCAGCGATATTCATTAGATCAAAGACGGCGATGCACGTCTACCTCATTGTTTTTAAGCCTGATTATGAGGGGATTCGCAAGATTGCGGCCAATCGAAACGTAATCTTTGTAAAACAGCCCTGCAATAATCGCGATGACGATCAAAGAAGAGAGCAGCCCAATCGACTTCCAGACAAAGAAATCTTTCCAAGACTCTCTCTTAAGTTTGGTTAACAAGAGGATGAGTGACGGAATACCGCCCATCACGAGTAACCATAAGATGGAGTGGGTACTTACATAGCTTGCTGCTTCACCACTATTGGTCTCGAATACATTTTCTATCATCCCGTAGTCTACATAGATGCCGTAATTGAACATGCTGTAGCTGACGAGTGTCGAGGTGATCAGCAACAAAATAAAAAACGGCTTGGAGAATATCGGCCAATTAAAGACTTGGAAGATAAAATTGAAGGCAGCAAGGAAGAAGATCGGGATGGATATAAGAAACGCGACACTTTCAGACTTTGATGCCTGAACAATACTAAACAGTTCTAGGGAGAGAGGGATGTTGATGACAAGCAGATAATACACAGCCAACACAAAGGGCAGCTTGTTTATCGACATGTTTAAGCTTGGAAGGTTCATAGGTTTTGTTTTCCTGCGTCTCTTATTCCTTTATTTTAGTCTCGCTACCAAGAAAGCTCTAATATCAACGCATAAAGCTCAAATAAGTAATGGTGAGCGATAAACTGGCTAAAGTGACATGACGCGATAGGTTGTGTAGATACAAAAAATTCACTTTACTGAGTGACCTTCATGACAAGGTGGAACAGCAAAGTGAATTAGTATGTTCAGCTTATTCTATGTGGTTCAATCACATTAGAAGTTGTATGAACCACCGAAGCTAATGCTGCTGAATGCTAGTGTTTTATCGTTTTTGTACGTACCGTAGTCGTTTTCAACACTCACTGCGTCTGCTTGTGAAATTAGACGTAGTGTTAGATGTTCGATTGGCGTGTATTCAACACCAACACCAAAGTGGAAACCGGTACCGCTATCATCATCGTAACCAGCGCTCTTGTTTGCGTTTAGGTCAACAGAGCTTAAACCAGCCAATACGAATGGGCGGATTGTGTTGTCGAATGTGTAACCAAGATTTGCTGACAAAGAAACAGACGTCGGAGACAGTTTTGCGATCCCCTTTTTGTAGTCTGCGTAATCGTTGTAGCCAAGTTCAACACCTACGATACGGTTGAATTGGTAGCCGCCGTATAGATTGTAGCCCATGCCATCTGAATCTAAATTACCTTGACCATCTGTATCAGAATCTTGGTATACGCCAAGGCCGCCACCAATGTACGCACCGCCGTCAGTACCTGCTGCTAAAGCAGGAAGAGAAACTGCGCTGATTAAACCCAGTGCTAATGCTGATTTTGTTATCTTGTTCATCTTCGTTACTCACTCTTTAATGTCATGCCAGTATCAATAATTTTTGTTTTGCGACCTTTCGACCGTTGGTGAGCATTATTCCGTAGTCTTGTACCTATTACTGTATGGCTTTGTAAGTTGAATCGTTACATAGATACAAAAATTCACTTTACTGTGCTGCCTTATCACAGGGCAGAGTAGCAAAGTGAATTTGAGTTATTTACTTACTATGTCGTCACTGGAAAAACATTAGAAGTCGTATGAGCCACCGAAGCTAACACTGTTGAATGCAAGCGTGTGGTCGCCGGTTGAGATCGTTGAGTTACTGATTTTGACTGTATCATCTACGCTTACCGCATCTGCTTGCGAAATTAGGCGAAGTGTTAGGTGTTCAACTGGCGTGTATTCAACACCAACACCAAAGTGGAAGCCTGTGCCGCTATCATCATCGTAGCCTGCAGCGCTATTCGCATTGAGGTCAACAGAGCTTAAACCTGCTAGTACAAATGGGCGAATGGTGTTGTCGAACGTATAACCTAGGTTTGCAGATACAGAAATAGACGTAGGTGAAAGCTTGTCTGTGCTGTTCTTGTAGTCTGCATAATCGTTGTAGCCAAGTTCCACGCCAACGATACGGTTGAATTGATAACCGCCGTATAGGTTGTAGCCCATGCCGCTAGAATCTAGACTTGGAGCTCCGTCAGTATCTGAACCTTGATAGACACTAAGCCCGCCACCCACGTATGCGCCGCCGTCGGTGCCTGCTGCTAAAGTTGGTAGTGAAACTAAGCCGATTAAGCCAAGTGCTAATGCTGATTTTTTCATGATAATACCTTGTTTACTCATCCTGTGATGTAAATTACGGTATCGCTGATTAATGATTTATAAAACCTTCACAAATGAAACCTATCTTTTCATTCATTGTACGATTGTCTGTATGTCTAGAGTTTTCAAGTGTTAACGGAATTTTTGTTGGTTATATTGCTTATAAATAAAATCCATATATTGACAAACGGTTAAATTTGCTAAATAAAACGATGTTTTTTAAGGTGTCGATAGGGGTTCTTGGTTTTAACTTGTTGAAAAATATAGACTAGTTAATTTGTTTTATGTCGTATTATATTATTTATTGGTTTACTGCGGAGTGTTGATTGCAGTGATAACAAGGAGAGTTAGATGTTAAACAGATCAAACACAGGGTTGGTGGTTGTGGACGTACAAGGCAAGCTCGCACGCCTTGTTGATGACAGCGATGCACTGATCTCTAACTGTGGAAAGTTGATTAAGGGTGCGCAGGTTTTGGGGCTGCCAATTGTTAGCTTGGAGCAGAATCCAGAAAAGTTAGGTGCTACGGTCGACGAACTGAATGACCTATTGAGTGATGCTAAGCCGATACCAAAATTCACATTCAACGCGTGTGAGGAGCACAAGTTTGTTGAGGCTGTGCAAGCCAAGGATGTCGATACATGGTTGGTGTGTGGCATTGAGGCTCATATTTGTGTTTATCAAACCGCAATGGGATTGTTAGATCTTGGGCACAAGGTTCAGGTAGTTGGCGACTGTATTAGTTCACGAACAGCATTGAATAAGAAGTTGGCTATCAGCCGATTACAGGATGCTGGTATCCAAATTACGGGATTGGAAATGAGCTTATACGAGCTAGTGAAAGATTGCCGCGCACCAGAATTTGAGTCCATTCTTTCCTTGATTCGTTAACTTGGGTTTCGTTAAGGTCCGATTCGTTATTTTCCCCCTTTGAAGAGGTTCATTTGAATAACCTAATTGTATTTACTGGTGGGCCGGGAGCTGGCAAAACCTCAGTCATCGATGCGTTGAAAAGTCAGGGCTATCGCTGCGCACCAGAAGTTGGACGTAAAGTGATTCAGCTGCAAGTCGATCAACAAGGGGATGCCTTGCCGTGGCGAGACAAAGTAGCCTTTCGCGATGAAATGGTGCGAGAAGAATTAGCCAATTATCAAGCGTTCGAATCGAGTGAACAGCCTGTTTTCTTTGATAGAAGCATCGTGGATTCATACGGTTACAGCTTGTTAGAAACGCTGCCTATTCCTCAATCTTTGCTGAATAGCTGTAATGAACTCGAATACAACAGCAAGGTATTTATCTTCCCGCCTTGGGATTCGATTTTCATCAATGATCAAGAACGTAAACAAGACTTCGATGAAGCGATCGCCACTTACCATAAGATGGTGGCAGCCTATACTCAGTTTGGTTATCAGCTGGTGGAAGTGCCTAAGCTATCTGTTGAAGAACGAGTCGAGTTCATTTTAACTGTCATTAACTCAGACGAGTGACTTCCGACAAAACCACAATTACAAAAGCCCCGCAGTATCGACTCGAACGAGTGAATACTGCGGGGCTTTTTAATTCAGATTTAGTTTGTGGTGTACTAGCGGCGAGAAGCTTGGTTTTGGTAACGTTTAATCGCCGAGAGGTTGTCGGTCGCCACCGCCTCGATAAGAATCGAGCGCTACCTTCAAGCGACGTAGTTTGTCGCGCGAACGGTTTTTGTGATTGACTGCCATACCCATTGAAAGCACATCCACCAACGCCAGCATTGCGTAGCGAGATGCTGATGGCTTGTAGATGAAGTCGGTTTCCATATGTTTGATTGGTAACAAGATATCCGCAATTTTTGCTAGCGGTGTGTCTTGTGGGGTAATCGCGATGATCTTAAGGCCATACTGCTTAGCTAACTCGGCAGTTTCAGTGATCACGGGCGTAAAGCCTGTCGCTGAAATCATCACCATCACGTCATTGGCATCGGCCGTGGCAGCAACCATGCGTGACATTAAGCCATCGTTGTACGACACCACTGGGTAGCCTAAACGAAACAGTCTATGTTGCAGCTCTTGAGAAGCAATGGTCGAACCGCCACCCATGCCGATAGCAATGATCTGTCTGGCGTTATGCAGCCAGCTCACCGCAGTTTCAACGTCTTGCTCTTTGAACAGAGTTCGGTTGATATCTAGGCTCTGCTTGATCGATTCGTAGATACCTTGATAACCCGTTTGGTCAACAGGTTCGAGGATAAAGCGCTGGCCAACGGTTAGCGTCTGAGCCAACTTAATCTTCATATCACGTACGTTGCTGCAACCGATCGCTTTAGCAAAGCGTGTGATGGTGGCTTCACTCACTTGAGCACCTTCGGCTAGCTCTGTGATGCTGGCATTAGCAGCAAAATCAATGTCATCCATGATCAGCTTGGCGACTTTCTTTTCTGCATCACGAAGAGCAGGAAAACGCTCTGTTATCTGTGAAATGATATCTACTTCTAAACTCAAGAATCCTGATCCTTTGTTGATGGGGCTATTTGCTAATACCTAGTCATTGGTCGCTAAAGCTTAGCCCCGTTAGTATATCTTATTGTTTCGTTGATTCTAGCTTATTGAAAAATCGAACTAGAAACAGGTTTCCACCCAGTTTGTTACCTGATGGTCGTCATCGCTGATGGCAATGTAGCGCCATTTGTCGAAGGTTAAACACGGGTGTGAGGTCGAGAAAGCAATCATGTCGCCCACTTCAATCTCAGAAGAACCATCGGTTTCAACAAAGGTATGTTGATCCATCACCGCAGTAGAGGTTAAGCCTTTCACTGAGATTGCTTCGCCGTTGCGATAGCCGCGCTCGGCAATCGGTAAACCTGCATCAAAGGCCACATCACGCTTGCCTAGCCCAACCACTAACTTTGTTGGTTCCGGACGAGAGATTACATACGCCCATACCTCAAGTGCCGATTCTAAATCGCCACCCAATTCGCAAGCGTAACCTTGGTTTACTTGGGCGCGTTGCAACACCTTGCTTTGCGCGTCTAGGTAAATGCCTGTGTCGTGAATCGCGTAACAGCCCGGGCGGATGATCGCCAAGTAATCGGTTAGGTTCGCTAAACATTCTGCAACCACGTCATACCAAGCAGAGCCGGCACCCGTGATGATAGGTTGCCCTGCAATTAGGCCATCTGATGCGAGGATTTCGACCGAAGTCAGTGCCTGTTTCAAGAAGGTACGAATGTCTTGTTCTGCATTGTCACCGTGAATCACACCCTCGTAAACCTCAATACCCGCGAGCGAAAGGGTAGGTGTGTCTTGGATGAATTGAGCCAGTTCTAGAACATCTTGCGGTGAACGACAGCCACAGCGACCGCCCGGTACACCAAACTCGATCAGTACTTTTAGCGTCTGCTGTGTATTAGCGAAATACTGGCTAAGTTGCTGCACGTTTACCGAAGAATCCACACAACAGTAAAAGTCGACATCAAACTCACTGATCAGCTGTTCAACGATCGCCATGTTGGTTTTACCCACCAATTGGTTGGCCATGATGATGCGTTTTGCACCTGCCATAGCGGCAACTTCTGCTTGTGCAGGCGTTGCTACCGTGATACCCCAAGCGTCATTTTCTAGCTGTTGACGGAAGAAATCAGGTGTCATTGAAGTTTTGCCATGTGGCGACAATTTAACCTGATGGTGATCGGCGAATGATTGCATCCAATTTAGGTTATTGGTTAAAGCTGATTGCTTGATAACCGCAACCGGGAGCGAAACATCTTCATCAATCAGTCGATAAACACCGTTCTCAGATTGTGATACCGCTCTCCCTTTTTGGCCTTTTTCAGTCAAGATAAAACCTTCTTTTTGATACTTTCTAACATTTTCGAGTGCAGGGTTATTTTTCATTTCTGATTCCTAACATGATGTAAGTTGTTGTTTTATTATGTCTAAATCTATCATTCTTATCGTTTGTGATAGAAACTATCACACAATTTAAAATATTATGTGTGTTTTGTCACTGAAAACAATCGACCAAATTTTTAAGATAGCTCCATCAACACAGTGGATTGAGAGAGTGAAAAATGTTGTTCGATACGATAATTAAAAATGTAGAGGTGTTTGATGGCACCGGCGAACAATCGTTTTGTGCCGATGTAGCAATCCGAGATGGAAAAATCGCCGAAATTGGTCAAATCGATCATGAAGATTGTGGCCAATTGGTTGAGGGAGCAGGCTTAGCATTGGCTCCTGGTTTTATCGATGTACACACACATGACGATACCAATGTAATTCGTTACCCAGACTGCCTGCCTAAGATCAGCCAAGGTGTCACAACCGTGATTGTTGGTAACTGTGGTATCAGCGCATCACCAACCGTTTTGGCTGGTGATCCACCTGACCCAATGAATCTTTTAGGCGCACAAGCTGACTTTAAATACCCAACTTTTGCCGCGTATGCACAAGCGGTAGAGCAAGCTCAACCGGCGGTAAACGTCGCAGCGTTAGTTGGCCATACGACATTACGTAACCAAGTGATGGACGACTTGCAACGCACTGCAAGCGAAGACGAAATCGCAGCGATGCAAACCAACCTTGATTTGGCGATGGAACAAGGCGCATTAGGTTTGAGCTCGGGTTTGGCTTACTCAAGCGCTAAACAAGCGAATGCCAACGAAGTGATGCAGTTAGCGAAAGTGCTTTCTGGTCACGGCGGCATCTATACCACGCATATGCGTACCGAATTTGAAGAGATCTTAAGCGCGATGGAAGAGGCGTTTGAGACAGGACAATACGCGAAAGTGCCTGTTGTTATCTCCCACCTTAAATGTGCAGGTGCGGGGAACTGGGGTAGAACCGTTGAAGTACTCGACTTAATGGACAAGGTTTCTGAGCACCAAGATGTGTCTTGCGACTGCTACCCATACTCAGCGAGCTCTTCAACATTAGATTTGAAACAAGTGACTGACGATTTCGACATCTTCATCACTTGGTCTGAAGCAAAACCAGAACATGCAGGCAAAACGCTTAAGCAGATTGCTGATGAAATGAATCTCCCCCTGATGGACGCAGCAAAAGCGCTTCAACCAGCGGGCGCGGTTTATCACTGCATGGATGAGAACGACGTAAAGCGCGTATTGAAATACAAACTGACCATGGTCGGTTCAGACGGTTTACCTAATGACCCGCATCCACACCCAAGATTGTGGGGCACCTTCCCGAAAGTGCTAGGTCACTATTGCCGAGACGAAAAACTGTTCTCGTTGCCAGAAGCGATTCACAAGATGACTGGAATGTCGGCTCAGCGTTACAACTTAGCGGGCCGAGGCGAAGTTCGCTGTGGTGCCTTTGCCGATTTAGTTTTATTTGATCCAAAGAATATTAAAGACACAGCAACATTTGAAAATCCTATTTCAGTTGCTCAAGGAATAGAAAGTGTATTTGTAAATGGTGAGTTAACTTACCAGCAAGGAAAAGTAAGAAATAATCGTTCAGGCGTTTTTATTTACCGAAACTAGAATTTAAATTATTTATTAAATTCAGATGATTATAAAAACGGCGAATTAATTTAAATATATTGGAATAGAAACTGTTTTATCTATAAAGCCAATGTTATCTATAAACCCAATATTATCTATAAATAAGTGGAGTTAAAAAATGACTATTAAACGTTACGGTGTTGAAGGCGGTACAGGTACAGGCGGACAACATTTACCATTTGCACGTGCAACTGAAGCAGGTGGTTTCCTATACGTTTCTGGCCAGACACCGATGACAGATGGTGAAGTGGTTGAGGGTGGCATTGTTGACCAGTCTCGCCTAGCGATCCAAAACTGTGTCGATATCATGACTGAAGCGGGTTACGGCCTAGAAGACGTAATGCACGTAAAGGTTGTGCTAACGGATTCTCGTTACTTCCAATCTTTTAATAAGGTATTCAAAGAGTTCTTCGGTGCTAACCCACCGGCTCGTATCTGCATGGTTTGCGACTTAGTTGTAGACGTGAAGGTTGAAGTAGATGTGACTTGCTACCGCGCCGATCGCGGATAGTAATAACCTAATCACAATTACCTACTTAGAGAGTATTAGGGGTTAGTCATCCCTGTTATTATCCTTTAATACTCTCCCCCTACATTTATAAAAATTACTTTAATTAAAAAAGATAAAATCAATAAAGTAATTATATGAAATATAAAATGAATGAATCATAAATAAAGTTCAAGAATGAACTCAATATTTCACTGAGAGGTGTCAAATGAACAGCACACTTTTTCTTACAGGCTTCGGCGTGTACGTATGTTTTTTAATTTGGTTAGGCTGGTTTGTCTCGCGTAATCAAAAATCTGGCGAAGATTTCTTATTAGGTGGCCGTGGCCTACCTATGTTCTTAGTACTTGGTACAACAGTAGCGACGATGGTCGGTACGGGTTCAAGTATGGGTGCGGTTGGCTTCGGCTACGCAAATGGCTGGGCAGGTGCTCTGTACGGCATTGGTGGTGCGATAGGCATCCTATTACTTGCACTTTGGTTTGCTCCGGTTCGTAAACTGAACTTCATGACCATGAGTGAAGAGCTGGCTTACTATGTTGGCGCTAACCGCATCGTGAAAAACGTTGTAGGTGTACTGATCTTTGTCGCTTCAATTGGTTGGTTAGGCGCTCACATTCTGGGGGGTGGCATGTACTTAGCGTGGATTGCAGACATCGATCTCAACCTAGCGAAAATCATTATTGCTGCGGCATTCACTATTTACGTGGTGATCGGTGGTTACACGGCGGTTGTGTGGACCGATACCATTCAAGCTATCATCCTTTTTGCTGGCTTCATTTTGATGGCGGTAATGTCAGTTGATTACATCGGCGGCATGGATAACCTTTACGCTGCGATGGACCCTGCTGCTACAAGCTTTTTAGCAATCGATAAACTGGGCCTTCTGCCTGCTGTGTCTCTGGCTGTGGTTATCGGCGTGGGTGTACTGGCGACGCCTTCATTCCGTCAACGTATCTACTCGGGTAAAGACGTATCAACCGTTCGTCGCTCATTTGTTGCATCGGGTGTGTTGTACCTTTTCTTCTCAATCATCCCTGCAATCATCGGTATGGCAGCACATGCCATTGACCCATCATTGGATAACGCGAACTACTCGTTCCCTTATGTTGCTGCAACGGTTCTTCCGGTTGGCGTTGGCATGATTGTTCTTATCGCGGGTCTTTCTGCAACCATGTCGAGCGCAAGTTCAGATGCGATAGCAGGTGTTTCTATCCTACTTCGTGATGTTTACGTGATGTTCACTGGCCGCGTACCGAACAAAGAGTCAATGGTGAACTATTCTCGCTTGGCATTGATTGTGGTGATTGGTTTTGCACTGTTGTTCGCACTAACGTCAAACGACATCATTGGCTACATCACGAAAATGATTTCAACCGTAATGTCGGGCATGTTTGTGTGCGGTATGTTGGGTCGATTCTGGAAACGTTACAACTGGCAGGGTGCTCTTGCTACGCTAGCGGGTGCATCTGTGGCTTCATTTGTCGTAATGCTAAACGCAGACTACACGGCTTTCTGGGGCAACCCTGTGATTCCTTCTTGTCTAGTGGCTCTAACTGCTGGTGTGCTGGTAAGCCTATGTACTCCGGCTAATCAAGTAACACCAGAAATGGCGAAAGCAATTCTTGATGACGAGCGCGCTCTGATGGAAATGGAATTATCAGACTCAGGTGTGCTTGAAGAAGACGCGTCTTCTCAACGTCCTGCAAATCAAACAAGCTAATCTAAAACGCTCCACAGCGAGTTAGTACAACAAATTCAGTACAACAAGTTGTGGAGTGGTTTAGCTAGCTCAGGCTCTGCTTCTCGGTAGGGCCTTCTTCCCCATTTATTTCTCTATTTTAGGATCTGCTATGCCTGCATCTTCTAACTTCAATATTGCTTTCTTTGGCGAGTGCATGGTCGAAATCAGCGGCTCTCCATTAACCAAAAAATTCGGCGGTGACACACTCAATACCGCACTTTACCTTTCTCGCTTAACCCAACATCAAAACCTCTCTGTTCATTACGCGACAGGTCTTGGCAGCGATGAGCTGTCTCAAAATATGATTGATAGCTGGCAGCTCGAAGGTATTCAAACCAATTTCGTTGAACGCATTGCGAACAAGCTGCCTGGACTCTACATGGTCGAAACCGATGAAACGGGTGAGCGACATTTTCATTACTGGCGCAACGATGCGGCAGTAAAATCTTACTTCTATGTTAATGACTTGAATAAGCTTGAAATCGCTCTGACCGAGAAACAAGTCGATGCGATTTACATCAGCGGTATCAGTATCGCGATCTTGGATGACGCCTCTCGCGAGCGTTTATTCAAAGCCATTAGCGTGTTCTCAAACCAAGGCGGCAAGGTGATTTTTGATAATAACTATCGCCCGCAACTTTGGAGCACCGAGCAAGCTCGACATTGGTATGCCAAGTTACTGCCGCTGGTGGACATCGCCTTGATTACCGAAGACGACGATCTACTTGTCTGGGGGAACTCAGAGAGCGTTCAACAACGCTGCCTTCGTTTGGGTTGCCAAGAGATCGTCATCAAACGTGGCTGCGAGCCATGCAAGATTGTTCAAGTTGAACAGGGCAACATTGTTGAGAATTATGTCTCAGCGACTCGTGTTTCTAACGTGGTCGACACCTGCGCGGCGGGCGATTCATTCGCCGCGGGTTATTTAGCTGCGCGTCTTACTGGCGAGAGCGCCACCGACGCAGCCGAACTTGGCCACCAACTGGCTTCAATCGTTATTCAATACTCTGGCGCAATCATCCCCGTGAGCGCTACGAGCCAACTGATTAAAAAATAAAATAAAATAAAAAGCGGAATTATTATGTCTCAAGAAATGATCAACAAACTTAAGCAATTCAAAGTTATCCCAGTTATCCAAATCAACAAGGTTGAACACGCGATTCCACTGGCAAAAGTGTTGGTAGAAAACGGCCTGCCAGTGGCTGAAGTCACATTCCGTACTGAAGCGGCAGCAGACGCGATTCGTGCGATGCGCGATGCGTATCCAGAAATGTGTATCGGTGCTGGCACAGTATTAACGCCAGCGCAGATCGACCTTGCGAAAGAGTCGGGCAGTGAATTCATCGTGGCTCCGGGCCTGAATCCAAACACCGTAAAACGTTGCCAAGAAATCGGCATGCCAATTGTTCCGGGCGTAAACAACCCAAGCCAAGTTGAGCAAGCGCTAGAGCTTGGTCTTAACTTCTTGAAGTTCTTCCCTGCAGAAGCGTCTGGTGGCATCAACATGGTGAAGTCTCTACTAGCGCCATACGTTGATGTGTCTTTAATGCCAACGGGCGGTATCGGTAAACACAACGTCAATGACTACCTAGCTGTGGAGCGTGTGGTGTGCTGTGGTGGTACTTGGATGGTGTCGCCAAAAATGATCGAGAACGAGCAATGGGATGAGATTGCAGTATTGGTTCGTGAAGCGGTCGCTCTTGTTAACGAGCAATAAGTTTTTGACCTAACGATAAGCTTGAAGCTCGCAACAATTTTTTTTAACTAGTGAGAACAAGCTTTCGAATCAGAGATAACGAGCAACAGCAGTGGCTGATGGTTCTGTTTTGTGAATCGCCTCCGATAAACAAAACAGAACCGTATTTATATAGGAAATCTAATAATGAAAAAAACTATATTATCCCTATTGATTTCAGGTTCAGTAGTGTCCCCAATGGCGTTAGCCATGGCTCCAAATACCGATCTAAATTTAATGCCGTACCCACAAACGGTCGAGCTGCAAGCTGGGCAAGTTAAGGTCGACGGTAACTTCAAGGTTTACATCAAAGGCTTTAACTCTGACCGTGTTGAATACACGGCGAAACGCTTTATTGATCGCCTTGAGCGTCAGACGGGTGTGCCGATTCTAAATTGGCAGGCGGATAGTGCAGACGAAGCGAGCCTGATCATAGATATCGATGCGGCGCCAAAGTCTGAAGTACAGAACATCGACTCTGTAGAGTCCTACAAAATTACCACTCAGGGTGAACAAATCACGCTGAGCTCTCCAAGCCCATACGGCACTATTCACGGCATCGAAACCCTTTTACAGCTCGTTGAAACCACGGCGGCTGGCTACCATATTCCTGCCGTTATGATAATCGATGAGCCTCGCTTCCGCTGGCGTGGTGTTTCTTACGATACTTCACGTCACTTCATTGAATTCGATGTGCTGATTCGTCAGTTAGATGCGATGGCGTCGGCGAAGATGAATGTGTTCCATTGGCACTTCTGGGACGACCAAGGCATTCGCATTCAAACGGAATCTTGGCCGCGTCTGTGGTCTGAAACCGCTGATGGTAATTACTACACCAAAGACCAAGTTCGCTACCTAGTTGAATACGCGCGTAATCTTGGTATTCGTGTGATTCCTGAGGTCTCTCTTCCGGGTCACTCTTCTGCCGTGGCTCACGCTTACCCGCGTTTGATGTCGGGCGGTGAAGGGCAAAACTACGAGCAAGAAAGAGGCTGGGGCGTGTTTGAACCTCTCATGGATCCACTGAACCCAGAAGTCTACGAGATGCTAGGTGACGTGTTTGACGAAGTGACCGAGCTGTTCCCTGATGAGTACTTTCATATCGGTGGCGATGAGCCGAACTATGCGCAATGGAAAAACAGCGAAAAGCACCAACAGTTCATTGAAGAGAACAATATCGATGGCGAGCGTGGTCTGCAGTCTTACCTCAATGTAAAAGTTGAGAAGATGCTCGAAGAGCGCGGTAAGAAGATGACCGGTTGGGATGAGATTTGGCATAAAGATCTGCCGACTTCCATTGTGATTCAAAGCTGGCAAGGGCACGACAGCATTGGTCGTGCGGCGAAAGAGGGCTACCCAGGTATTCTTTCTACGGGTTACTACCTAGACCAGCCTCAGCCGACTAGCTACCACTATCGCAATGACCCAATGCCAACTGGCATCACGGTTGACGATAAGCTGCACAGCGGCGAAAAGTTCGTGACGTATCAATGGCAGAAGCCACGTTCAAAAGGCGGCCCACGTAAGGGAACACTGACCATCATTGAAGCGAAAGATGGTACTTTCCGCGCATTCAGTGATTATAACGGCAAGTCTCGTGAAGAGATTTACATCCTTGATTATGTGCCGGGTAAAACCTTCGTTGGCCACTTCGATAACTTCATGTCGTACACCGAATTCAACCTAAACCTGAATCCAAAGGGTTTTGCAGAAGGCAGTTATCAGTTAATTGGTAACGTGCGTTGGCCAACCACAGGTGAAGTGATTGCGAGCAGTGATGTTGAAGGCAGCGTGATTCCTGAACCAAATGGTGGTTACCCAGCAGAATTAACGGATAAAGAAAAAGAGCTTATCTTGGGCGGCGAGATCACCATGTGGCTAGAAAATAAAGATAGCCTCACAGTCGAAAACTACCTATGGCCACGCAGCTATGCGATTGCAGAGCGGTTCTGGTCAGATGCGGAGTTGACCGACGAGCGCAGCATGTACAAGCGTATGAAAGCGATGGATACATGGTCTGAAGTGTCGGTTGGACTTCGTCATCATGCGGATGCTGATATGTTGTTAAAACGTATTGCCAAAGGCCAAGATATTCACGACCTGCGCGTGCTTGCGAAATACACTGAACCAGCACAGTACTATGCACGTAACTGGGAGAAGTGGAACTCTACTGAACCTAAGGGCACTTTATACAGCCAATACGAGCGCTTAAATCGCTTTGTTGATGCGCTGCCAGTAGAAAGCTACGCCGTGTATGAGATGCAAGATTTGGTCAACGAAGTCGCGACGGGTAATCAACAAGCGCTTGAGCAACTTGCTCAGCATTATCAACAAGCAAAAGCGGCTGCACTCGCCGCTGAGACGGTCTTCGCAGGTAATGTGTCTTCGGTAGAGACTGTGATTGTCGCAGAGAAAACGGCGGAAGTCGCAGACTTGGCGTTAACCTTGATTGCTAAAGCACAAGCGAGTGAAAAAGTTAGAGCATCAGATGCGAATGCCTACCAAGCGATACTGTCGGATTCAGCGAAGATCTACGACGAATCGATCATCGCGATTGTTCGCCCGACAGAGCTCTTGTTGAAGCAGTTGGCGGAGTAAGCCGTTAACGGATTAGCGAATAAGTCACACGCCAATAAGTGAATCAAAACCGCCCTCTGTGGGCGGTTTTTTAGTTTTAGCTTCTCAATAGAGTGTGAATTCTAAACTCTGTGTAAGCGACCACTTACTATCAATATTCTGTAGCGTTAACGTAAATGTCATGCCTTGGTCTGGGTTGTTCTTCGCTATCAAGGTACCTTGCATATCCCGCACATTGTTTGCTGTGATAGCTAGTCCGAGTCCTAAGCCTTCGCCCATCTTTTTGTTGGTGTGGAAGGGTTCGAAAATGGTTTCGAGTTGGTCTTCTGACACGCCACAGCCATTATCTTGCACCTTGATGATCACACGTTGTTGCTCGGTATGTGCGCTGATAACAATGGTCGCGGGTGTTTGATTCTGCGTAGCGTCCACAGCATTTCTAAGTAAGTTGCCAAGCACTTGGCGAAGTCGTGCCTCTTCTCCCATCACCATCGAAATATTAGAGGCGACACGCACGCGAATATCGACGTTGTCTAATTCGGCTTGGTGAATTCGTAGGGTTTCTTGCAGTGCTTCGGTGAGTGAAACTGGATAGGGCTTCTCAAGTCTTTTAAAGGCGAACGACTTCAATTGACTGGTCATGTTGGCCATTCTGTCGATCAGGCTCATGACTAAGTCCATGTTCGCTTTCAACATCTTGGTCTCACCTCTTTCCATCAGCAATTGATTACTTGAAAGCAGGGTTTTTAGCCCCGTAAGTGGTTGATTAAGCTCGTGAGTGATCGCGCTCGACATCCGCCCTAATGCGGCAAGTTTGCTTGATTCCACCAGTTCTTGTTGCGCATCTTTGAGATCTTGGGTTCGCTCTTCTACTCGCAGTTGAAGCGTCTTATTGGCGTTTTGAACCGCAATTTCCGCTTTCTTACGCTTGCTGATGTCGATTACGGTACACAGGTAATAAGGCGTTGAATGCCAAGGGAATGAGCTAATAGAGAACAGCACAGGGAAGTAGCTGCCATCACTGCGCCTTGCCATGGTTTCGACGCTGGTGATCTCAGCCAGTTCTTGGTGCTGTTCCAGGTTCTTGAGTAACTGTAACGTGGTTGAATTTGGGTTGCCTGCTTCAAATAACTGCCACGCCTTGATGTTGCTGATCATTGAATCAGAAAGGCAAAAGTAGTTCTTCGCCATCAGGTTAATATCGTGGATATGACCATGTTTATCGATCAGCACCAGCCCAACGTGGGTTTTATTGATCATTCCAGACAGTCGTTTTTCTGACTCTTCGATGAGCTTTTGGATTCGCAGATTACTGAGCTTTTTCTGACGTCTTTGATAAAGAATAACCAGCAACAGCAGAATGAAAAGACAGCCAACCGCAACACTCCAGCTGATCCAGTTCGTGGTCTGATTGAGGCTGGTTAATGGTGTTAGGTAGGTCAAACGCCAATTGAGGTCGTCTAACTTGATGGATTGGATAAGGTAGTCTTTATCTTGCAGTCGCCACACGCGAATATGGGTTTGGTCATACAGCTCACGTTTTGTCGCTGTGGGCTGAGAATTGAACGTGTCATTGAACCAGTCAGCGCTCAGTCGTTTATCACTCGACAGAAAGAACTGATCGCGAGGGTTCTGGAACAGGATCGCTTCACCATCAGCAAACCATTGATCGGTTAATAATGACAAATCGATTTGCACCGCGACAATACCGACCACATCGGAGGCCCGATAAACCGGCGCAGCAATAAAGTAATCGGGTGTCACGCCTTTATTTTTGGTTACTACAGAGATAGCACCACCTTGCTGGTGGATTTTAGACACAATCGTGCTGGCGTTCTTTTTGCTCAGCTTGCTTCTTTCAACACTCGATACCAACAAATGACCTTCGCCAGAAAGCAGATACCAGCCCTTGGTGTTGGCCGCTTTATCCAGTTGAATCAGCTGCTTCTTAATGCGTTTTTCGAGGCGGGCTTCACCATCAATGAAACGCACACTGGTTTCATCGTTCGTCACTAGGTAGGGCAGATAATAGAAGCGTTTCAGGGTACGTCTGGCTTCGGCAATGTATCCGAGGAAGCGCTGTTCTGCATAGCGTTGGGCTTGTTCGAGCTTCCATTGGCTTATGCCACTTTTGGTGGTTACCTGAACCAAACCAATTAATAAACAGGCACATAGGAACAACCAATATCGATTGTTATTCATCATTGCTGATCAAATCCTTTTAAAATTAGTGACTTGTCCCTTTAAACTAGTGACTTGAGAAGGTTTTCTGTTTGCTTTTTAAGCGGATGGAGAGTGAAACAAGTTGAAGCTAACAAACATTATAAAACTGTTAAAGGAGTGTTATTCAAAGTGGGAGCTAGCTCCTTTTCGTCTGCGGATTTTTTACATACCGTGGGCGACATTATTCAGAGGTAAGTGGCGGAACCAAACCATGCAGCGTATAGCTTTGATTGAAGATGATGCAATTGTGCGTCAAGCAACCAGCCAATGGTTACAATTAGCGGGATTCGATGTCACCGCATTTGAGGTTGGGCAAGATGCGTTAAACGCGGTAGAGCAGGGTGATTTCCAAACCATCATCACCGACGTTCGTTTACCTGATATAGACGGCGTTGAGTTGCTTGCGCGATTTAAGCAGTTAGTACCTGAGGTGCCTGTCATCTTGATTACGGGGCATGGCGATGTCGATATGGCCGTGAAAGCGTTACAGCAAGGCGCGTATGATTTCATTGAAAAGCCATTCGACCCTGAGCGTCTGTCTCAAACGGTTTCGGAAGCGGTCGACAAACATCAAAGTGGCCAAGACAGAAACAGTCGTCAGAACTATCTGGATAACCTGAAGGGTATTGAACAGGTGCTGATTGGTCGCAGCAAAGTGATGTGTGAATTGCGAGAGCAAATACAAAAAGTCGCCTCGATTGATACTAATGTGATCATTTATGGTGAAACCGGCTGTGGTAAAGAGCTGGTCGCCTCTTGTCTGCATGAGTTTAGCCAGCGAAAACCTCATCCGTTTGTGCCGTTAAACTGTGGCGCGATTCCAGAAAACCTCTTTGAAAGCGAACTGTTTGGACACGAAGCTGGTGCGTTTACTGGTGCAGCCAGACGACGCATTGGTAAGCTTGAATTTGCCGACAAAGGCACGGTGTTTCTCGATGAAATAGAGAGTATGCCGCTGTCGATGCAGGTTAAAGTGCTGCGCACCTTGCAAGATAATGTTGTCGAACGCGTGGGGGGTAATCAGCAACAACATGTTGATCTACGAGTGGTCTCTGCTTCGAAAAGCGATCTACTGAATCACCCCGATTTTCGCCAAGACCTTTTCTATCGTTTGAACGTTGCCCAACTGCATTTACCTCCCCTTAGTGAACGAGAAGACGATGCTTTGATCCTTTTCGAGCACTTCACTCAAGAAGCGAACAGTGAAACCCGAGTTGCCAGTGAGGCCGATCGTTATGCCTTGTTGTCGTATGCATGGCCGGGCAATGTGCGTGAACTGCGTAATGTCGCGATTCGTTTTGCGTTGGATGAAAGCCTGACAGTGGGCGATATATTGGCGTGTCGCCCCAATTCTGTCACAGAGTCCACAACGGCAGGCATCCCGTTGGCGGTTCAAGTGCAGAGCTTTGAACGGAAAGTGATTCATGATGCGCTAGTGCGTTATCAGGGGCGCATCAATGATGTGATGCAAGATTTGGATTTACCCCGTCGAACATTGAACCAAAAGATGGTGCGTTATGCGTTGAACCGAAGCGATTATGTCGATTCGTAAGTGATGATGAGATTAGAGAGGCTGTCTGAATCAATGAGCAAAAAATGGCTCATCATAAATTTATCATTTTATAAACATTGATCACGCAAATGTAACACAGTGTGACTTGGCTACCTTTAATCCGATGTTATTCGCTGCTTGGGATAAGCAAAAAATAGCTCATTGATTCGTCGTCAAATAAGCAAAAAATGGCTTACTTTAGGTGAGTTTTTAAATAAAAATCAATAAAAACAGATGGTTAAAAATTGGCATTGTGCTTGCTATCTAGCAATTGTTGTTAACAAAAATATAACGTGAATAACTCTACATGGAGAGTAATAATGAAATACAACAAGCTAGTTAAAACTTTAGCAATCGCAATGGCCTCTATTGGCCTTATCAGCAATGCCTCAGCTCAAGAAGATCGCAGTTACATTTTAGCGACGGCCTCAACGGGTGGTACTTACTATCCAGTGGGTGTGGCTTTAGCGACATTGAGTAAAGTTAAGCTTGCGCCAAAGCAGCACTTTTCTTTGGCGGCTATCAGCTCAGCAGGATCGGGCGAGAACGTGAAACTTCTCAATGAGAACGAAGCACAGTTTGCCATTCTGCAAGGTTTGTATGGCGCGTGGGCGTGGCAAGGGCTTGGTCCATATGAGAAGTCAGGCAGTCAAAAACAACTGCGTTCAGTCTCTATGTTATGGCAAAACGTTGAACACTTTATTGTGCGCTCTGATCTGACAGAAACGGGCACCATGAGTGATTTAGAAAATCTAAATGGCAAGAAATTCTCTATCGGTAAGAAGAACTCAGGTACAGAGAATTCAGGACGCCAGATCATGCAAGGCCTGTCGGTTAACCCAGAACAATTTAAACTCGCCTTTATGGGTTACGGCGGCAGTGCCAGCGCACTACAAAATGGCACCATCGATGGCATGAATACGCCCGCTGGCGTGCCTGTTGGTGCGGTAACTCAAGCGTTTGCAGCCTTGGGTGAAGACATTCAAATCCTGTCATTTACTGATGCGCAAATCAAACAAGCGAACGGCGATTACAATATCTGGACCAAGTACGAGATCCCGGCAAACACTTACCCAGGTGTTGATAAGCCGATTACCACTATTGCTCAACCCAATTTCCTAGCGGTTCGTGAAGACATTTCTGAAGAAGACGTGTACCAGCTGACCAAAGCTATCTATGAAAACCTACCTTTCCTACAAGGTATCCACAAAGCAACCAAAGCAATGGCACTCGAGAAAGGGATCGCAGGTCTGCCTGTTCCACTTCACCCGGGCGCTGCACGTTACTACCAAGAAGTGGGCATCGATATCCCTTCTGAGTTGATCGTTAACTAACGGCCTTCGCCGAATGACGGTTTACGTTAGTTAAACAAAGACACCCTTCGTGACTTAATTGCTTGGTGCACGTTCGCTCAAGAATGTGTGCGTGCACCTGCTTACTTTATGGATTTTCTCTTCGTGTTTGCTGCGGAGAGCAGGAGTTTTCTATGAGCGATTCGCTGCAGCAGGAACTGAAAAAATTTGAACTGCCGACCCGAACGGATTTTCCGTGGGTAGGCAAAGCGATAACGACAATGGGAGTGATACTCTCGCTGTTACACATTTGGTTTAACACCTTATCTACCTTGCCTGAGCTTTGGATCTCGGCGACCCACTTTGCTGGTTTTGCGATCATTTGCGCGCTTTGGTATCCCGCCCATATCTCATTGAAAAAAAGCAAAATCGCTTTGGCTGTGGATATCGGAATCGCCTTGGCAGCTCTAGCTTGTCTTATCTACATTCCCTTTGCAGAAGATGCCCTTTATGAGCGAGGCGTTAAGTTTATCGCTAGTGATTGGTTCTTCTCTATCTTGGCGATTGCCATCGTTATTGAGCTGATTCGCCGTACCATGGGCTGGTTTATTCCGGTGCTTATCTTAGTGTGTTTGAGCTATGTGGTGCTGTGGGGGCAATGGACTAGTGGCATCTTCCACTTCCCGGGTCTGAGCCTTGAAACACTTCTTTATCGAAGCTTTTACTCATCAGAAGGGATGTTCGGTTCTATCTCAAGAATCAGCTGGACCTTCGTGTTTATGTTTATCCTGTTTGGTGCATTCTTAGTGCGTTCGGGTGTCGGTGATTACATCATTGATGTGTCTCGCGCAGCGGCTGGCAAGGTGATTGGTGGCCCCGGCTTCATCGCGGTAATTGGCTCAGGCTTAATGGGCTCGGTGTCCGGTTCGAGCGTAGCAAACACCGTATCGACAGGTGTGATCAGTATTCCTTTGATGCAAAAGGCAGGCTTCCCTTCGCGTTTCGCGGCCGGTGTTGAAGCGGCTGCATCGACGGGCGGGCAGTTGATGCCACCAGTGATGGGTGCGGGTGCGTTTATCATGGCGTCTTACACCCAGATCCCTTATGTTGACATCATTGCGGTTTCCTTCTTACCTGCGCTTATCTACTTTTTGTCTGTGGCATTTTTCGTGCGTATTGAAGCAAAACGCAGTGGCGTGCAAAAAGTCACTTCTGGCTGTGAACCTCTATTGAAGGTATTGCTGTCGGGCTGGCATAACCTGATCCCATTAGCGGTGTTGGTGACTCTGTTGGTGAAGGGCTTCACGCCGACTTACGCAGCGGGTATCTCGATTCTGTCTGTCGTCGTGGCTTCATGGTTCTCTAAAAATCACAAAATGGGTCCAAAGGCGATCATCGAAGCGCTTTCTCAAGGCGCAAAAAACATGGCGACCACGGCGGTGTTGTTGGTGGGTATTGGCCTCGTTATCAACGTGATCAGTACGACGGGTATTGGTAACACCTTCTCGTTGATGATCAACAGCTGGGCGAACGGCGACTTGTTGGTGATGATTGCCTTGATCGCATTGGCATCTTTGATTCTGGGGATGGGCTTACCAGTGACGGCGGCTTATATCGTGTTGGGCACTCTGTCGGCTCCAGCTTTGTACAAACTGATTGCTGAAAGCCAGTTGCTCGACTTGCTGGTTTCGGGTCAGTTACCTGAACAGGCGAAAGCTATCTTCATGTTAGCGGCACCAGACAAGTTAGATTTACTGAATGCGCCAATGGCTCTCGAAACAGCCAAAGAGATGATTGCGTTAGTCCCTGCTGACTTTGTCGAAACCCTACTTGAGCAAAGCTTGGGCTTAGAAGCGATCAGCCTTGCACTGCTTTCTGCACACTTGATCATTTTCTGGTTGTCGCAAGACAGTAACGTAACCCCGCCAGTTTGCTTAACTGCGTTTGCCGCCGCGACCATTGCTAAAACACCACCAATGAGAACCGGTTTAATGGCATGGAAGATCGCCAAAGGCCTGTACTTAGTGCCATTGTTGATTGCTTACACCAACTTAGTAAGTTGGGATGTGACCTCGGTTTTGGTCACAGGAGGCTTTGCTATTATTGGTACTTACGCGTTTGTTGCTGCGATTGAAGGTTATCTAGAAAGTAAAATTAATCTGCTGACTCGTGTTGTATTAATCGCGCTGGGTGTGGCATTGGTTTGGCCTGATATTTCCGTCGTGATTCGTCTAGTGTGCGTAGCACTTTTCATTGGTCTCTTTATTCACACGGCTCGTCAATACGATGCTAATCAAGTGAAAAAGGAATCGGAAGATGAGCAAGAATCTTTGCCTCAAACCGAACCTGACACTGTCGCGTCTTCCCTATAATTAAAAGGATTGAATGTAGGAATATTATGAACTCAACATACGACTATATTATCGTTGGTGGTGGCATTGTTGGCGTGTCGACGGCATGGCAATTACAGCAAGCTCATCCGGATAAAAGTATCCTTTTAGTCGAAAAGGAGCGTGGCTTCGCGCAGCACCAAACGGGTCATAACAGTGGTGTGATTCACGCTGGCGTTTACTACGCTCCGGGCAGTTTAAAGGCGGATTTTTGTAAGCGTGGTGTAGAGCGCACCATCGCCTTTTGCAGTCAGCACGATATCCCTGTCGAAAACTGTGGCAAGCTGTTGGTCGCGACCAATGAGCAGGAAGTGGAGCGCATGAACGCGCTCTATCAACGTTGTCATGATAACGACATTGATGTCGACCTCTTGGATCAAGCGCAGCTGAAACTTGCAGAGCCGAACATCACGGGCTTGGGCGCGATTTATGTCAAAACCACCAGTATCGTCGACTACAAAAAAGTCACCGAAGTGATGGCTCAAGAGTTTGTTGAAGCGGGTGGTAAGCTCAGTCTAGGCACGGAAGTGATCTTGGCCGATGAGCAAGAAGATGAGGTGCAGTTAACGTGCAAAGTCGATGGTCAAACTCTACAACTGAACAGCCGATTCTTGATCACTTGCTCTGGTTTGATGGCCGACAGAATGACCAGCATGCTTGGCATTGAAACCGACTTCCAAATTGTCCCTTATCGCGGTGAATATTATCAGTTGGACGCCAAACACAACCAAGTGGTGAATCACCTTATCTATCCTATCCCTGACCCAGAACTGCCTTTCTTGGGCGTGCATTTAACACGCATGATTGATGGCTCCGTAACAGTAGGGCCAAATGCAGTTCAAGGCTGGAAGCGAGAAGGTTATGGCAAGCTTAACTTTAGTTTCAAGGACACTTGGCAGATGCTGAGCTTTGCGGGCTTTTGGAAAGTGACTGCGAATAATCTAAAAACCGGTTTGGTCGAGTTTAAAAACTCGTGGTGGAAGCCGGGCTATCTAAAGTTAGTGAATAAATATTGCCCGAGTATTACGGTGTCAGATTTCAAACCTTACCCAGCAGGCATTCGTGCCCAAGCGGTACTCAAAGATGGCACCTTGGTTCATGATTTTCTGTTTGCCGAAAGCCCAAGAAGCTTGCATGTATGTAACGCGCCATCGCCGGCAGCGACTTCGGCAATGCCGATTGGGGAGTATATTTGTGGCAAGGTGATGCGTAAAACCGCAAGCTAATAGCGCTAGATTAGCGAATATCAGTAATAAAAAAGACCATCATAATGATGGTCTTTTTGTATTTAATCGTTCATTAAGAACATAATCTAAGAAGACGGTGCATTACGTTATAGACTGGTGCATCAGGCTACAGGCAGTAGAGGGAACTGCGATTTCGAAGGGAGACTTCTTCACCATTAAAGCTGTCGTATATATGGATATCGGGTTCAGCTTTAAGATAACGACTAGGGTTCTTTACCTCTCTCATCTTGATGTAGTTTCTGTGTGGCGATATCTTTTCAATCGCTTCTACTCGATAGTAAGTGTTGGGTTTAGCGAGTATTTCAGCTTCATCCGGTTTGAATGTGTAAGCATTGATCGCCCGACCTGCTGACTTTAACTCAATTTTGAATTGAGCTGCAGAGGCGCCTTCGTAAACGCCAGCCGACGAAAAGTTCTTGGCAACACTCGGTAATGTCGAAGTCGATAAAAACGCTTTCTCGTGCAGAATGTCACCGATGTTGAGCTTTTCCAGTAGCGAGTTCTTGATTGATGAACCTCGATAAACGGTACCCTTGTAGTTGGGTAATTTATTCATCACATTCCGCATATGAAAGACTCGCGACTTTAATGTACGACCAAACATTTCTGACAAATACCCTTCAGGTTCTCCCGCCCTCATGTATTCATTGACCACGTCGTGATCCACTCGGCCATAGTTTTTGATTGCGGAATACTCTTCTGGCACCATCTTTTTTTCTGCTTTTACATGGTGCGTCGTTGCCCAATCCATCAAGTCATCCGCAATTTGTTGTTGCGCCTGATAGGAGAGTGAACGCCCTTTAAACTCAGGAAACTCCTCACTTTGTGCCGAAAAACTTGTCATTAAAGAGAGACAAAGCACTCCAATAAATTTTTTCATTGCTTGATCCTTAGTTTATGTGCAAACGAGAGAGTGCCAAAATGATGCTTCTACTTCTTCGCCTGAATAGAGGTTATATTTCTGAGTATTTTTGACGGCAGACGCCTTCACTGTCTCAACGCCGATGTAGGTATGGTTAGAAGTTCGCTCTATCTGGGTGATTCGAAAGTGTGCATTTGGCGCAAATAGAACCTCTGCTTCTTTGCTGTATTCCGAAAGCCCTGCAATGGTGTGACCCCCTTGATTGATCTTTACTTCAAACAGCACTCGCTTGAGCCTTTGTGGGGAGTTGGGATGCACTACCGAAAAGCGCTTAGCGACTTCTGGGAGAGTAGAGGTTGAAGTAAATGCTGGCTCGACCAACACGTCCCCCTCTTCGAGCTTGTTAAGCAGAGATAGTTTTACCCAAGTCCCTCGATAGGCGGTCCCTTTGTATTTTGGCAGCTTGTTGAGAGCCGATTTAACCGTGCGAATGTACTGCCTCGCATCCGCCCCCGCGACACCCCATGTTGAGGTGTCAGTTGCTCTTAGGTAGTCATTAGCGGTCTGATAGCCGGAAATTGAAAAGTCTTCCACAGCTTCCTTTTCATTGGCAGTTATGAAGGAGTAGCGCCAACCATTGGAAGCCTTTGACCAGTCGTTGAAGTCTTCTGCTAGTTGGATGATTTCTTCCTCAGAACGGTTTGGCTGTTTGAGCGTATCAAACGGCTGAGAGAAGCCAGCAAAACTCAAACAACAGAGAAGTAATAAAAAACGAGTATTCATAGTGTCCGCCCTTTATTGGTATTGGTAGCTGTTAGGGCTTAAATCACATGGAATGCCGAAATTGTTCTGATTGATGACGGCAAACTTCAACGCCCCAAACATATTGAGCTGTTGGCGAGTGACGGCGTCGTACCATTCTGAGATAGGTGAAATCCAATACAGGTCATCATCAGCCGCAACATCAAGCAGTGCGCTCTTAAGGTGCGGATAGTAGATCATGCAGCTACGGCCGGGTTGATTGGTAAAGTTTTCGTTGGTGTTACTTAATTTATCGAGCTGTTGATTGAGTTCAGACGTTGGGTTAAAGATGGCGTCAATAGAGCGCTCGATACGGGCATCGTAGCTATCAGGGATGATGTCTGAAATCAGGTAGCGCATCAGGTGCGCAGGCAGCATCTCTGAAAACAGAGCGGTGACTTCACCTTCCCCAGAGGCGTAGTGCCCAGTAGAGATATGTTGAGAGTGGATGATCGACGTATAGCGCTGGAATTGGCCCACTTGTGAATGTAGCCACTCAACACCGTTGCTGTCTGAGACACTGATCGCTTCAGCAAGACGAGTTTTTACGATCCCTTTCGCGAGTTGCAGCGTGTTGCCTTCCAGATGAGCAAGATCCAGTGAGGATGATTTCAGTGCGGAATAAATCAGTGGTGCATTTTTTTGAAGATCAATGCTACCTGGGTAAGTGAAGCTATAAAATTCGACAGCTCTCTTAGCTTGCCATTCGCTTTCTAGTGCAGCGGTAATCAAGCCACCAAGCTTTTGATAGCGCTTTGAGTGCACATAGGCGCCTTTGCCTGAGTAGTTTGCGTGCCAATTGTTGATGTAATGCAGCGACGCTTGTCGTGAAAGATTCTCTTTTTGAAGGTAAGACAAGCTCCACCCAGCACATGCGCTACCGCCACCACATTCACCTTCAAGCATTGCGCTTGAGTCTAGTAACCAGTGATAAACCTGTTGTTTATCGAATTCGGCTTGTTGTTTTAGGCGCTGCTGCGCAGAAAAGTTCAAGATCTGTTGCTCTAACCAATGCTCCTCGTCTTCTGAGTTCCAGCCATCGGCAATTAAGGTGCTTAACGTATCGAAAAGAACTCGCTTCACCGCTTCTTTATTCGGCGGGTAGATTTGCGCAATAACCGTATCTTCAGACGGATTAAACGGGCGAGTTTCCGCTGGTATCCAAGCATATTCGACACAGCCACGAAAATTCGGGTCTCCTCCGAGAATACCAATACGAACGCACTTTCTGTAGCCGCTTTGGAGAATAATCTCTTTGTTGCGTATTTCTTGTGTGGTCGCAGGACGGCCAAGAATACTGCGTGTCATTTCGTCAATGGCATTGCGCTCGGCTTGTCCCTTGAAGAAATTATGCATGGTCTCTACAGAGCCTGAGCGGAATAGTCGTTCAACGGCGATTTCACCTTGTGTGAACATCTCTTTTTGCAACTTACTCTTGAGCAAATTGACATGGTTGTCCGCGGTTTCAATGATCTGGGTTTTGGCTGCAAGTGTGCGTGTATAAAGCTGTTGAACTGCAGCTTGGTCAAGTCCTTCAATTTGACCTGTTCGTAACTCATTCAGTTTGGCAATTGCTTGATCTAGAAGATTCTGCTGACAATGCTGAAGTTTGGCCAGTGCGCGGTTCGCTTGGCGTTTTGAAGGTAATGCTGGTGGTAGGGAATTACTCTCTTCAGCATCATGCTCAGGATAAAGGTCTGCCAGCACTCGAGTTTCCTCGTTACAGCTAGCGGCAATATCTGATGCAAACAGACGAGAGTCTTTATGGTCGAGAGCCAGTTGGCTAAACATGGCTTTGCGTAGCTCGTGGTCGACCGCGGTGATGAGCTCTTCCGCCATAATAGTCTGAGCCTTTACCACTTCTTGATAATGCTGCTGGTATTTGAGGGCAAGATCGGTGGCAAAGCCGCGTGCTACGGCGTTCCACATCGCTTGCTGGTCTGAGGCGAGTTCGGCCCAATAAATTTTGTCTCTTAAATCTTGCTGGGTAACGAGATCCTCATGAACGTGATAACTGTAATGGTTATCCGCTGCAATTCTATCCCAGCGACTACTCAAAATTTGGCGGTCGATCTCCCTCGCGGGAAGTTTTAAAACGCCAAACCAATCGACGAGCCCCATTACTGTGGCAAATCGATCGTAAGAGGTACGTGATTCATCTTGGAAGCTAGTTGCGACCTCATTTGCCCAAAGTCCAACGGCTACCGCGTCGCCAATCGGTCCCAGAGCTTCTAATGCACCTTGCGCTAGCCCTGTCGTTGAACGGCCCAAAGTGTCCATCAGTCTTGCTGCTTCCTCAGGTGCTAGCGTAACGGCTGAGGCGGGTCCTGTTTCTAGCAAGGTGGCAGTTTCAGGGAAAACATCACTGGCTTCAGAGAGAGAGGGTTTTAAGTCGACAATGTGCTCTGGCGATGATGGAAACAGGTTTTCAGGAGTAATGCCATCACTAAATGCATCGTAATTTTTTTGGCGGATTTGGTGGAAGCTTTCACTATCTAAGACGTTATATTCGTCCCCGATCTTACAGATTTCAAAAGCGCCGGCGCTAGATGAAATTATGGCCGAAATGAGCGCTAATCTATTTAATTTCATAGAGTTATCCTTATTGTTTGTGGAGTTGTTTGCTTATTTTAGAAAGCAAAAAGCCTCTCCTTGCCAATATGGCAAAGAGAACGCTAGGGATTTAGTTTGTTGGTTGATGCGAAAATTCGTTGAATCAAGCCTCCTTAGAGTTGGCTTGATTGTTTAACTTCGATGTTGTCAGTAGGGGGAACTACTTCTCCTACTTAGTGTTAAATGAACACAGGTTTTAACCGTTTATCTTGAACGTGCTAACCGCTTACGGGAGCCTTGTGATGGATGTCCGCAAGACTCTGATTAATTTCTCAAGCGACAAGCGTTTGCTCTACCGTCGCGGTGGTAATTTGAGACTTCATATCTTCAACAGTGGTGATTGAGTTGCTGGTCTCGTGTTGAAGTGAGGTGATAACGTCTTTAACTCTGGTGGTACTTTGTTGAGTACGGTTAGCGAGGTGACGAACCTCATCGGCTAAGATGGCAAAGCCAAGTCCTTGAACACCAGCGAGTGCAGCTTCTTTGGGGGCATTAAATTTGTACCCCAACGGTTTTCTGTTACTTACGGTTGACGATTTTTTGAAATTCTTCCAATTCAATAAGCTCGTCGTTATGATTAAAATGACAGTTAATCCCGTAAAAGAAATAATGTTTTTTAGTTTATTACTCATAACTAATCCCAATATAAGTAGTGTTTGGTTTTTATAATTCAGGGTTGTCCCTGTTGAATGAAAAACAAAACTTATAAAATGCACATATAAACTCAAATAATTTATAGATAATATACATCCGTTTGATATATGCAATATTTATTATATGTATTGGTTGTCTGTTTTTATGATTATGTGGAGTGCTGGATTTAATTGAACCAGTTCTTCCTTATGCCGCTGATCTGGTCTTACTTGTTGTTTTTGTTGGCTATCCCTTCGTTGTCGCTTACTCCATTTTTAGTGTTTATCCTCTTTTATTACATGGGTATGATGTTGAGCCTCGTTAAATAAGTAATTAAATGAGCGTTTGCGAAATTATATTTTAATTGGCATTTTTATTTGGGTGCTAGGTATTTTTTAACAGGTTAGAGAGCAATAGAATAAGCATTAACTAATTAAGTGATCGCTTTATTATTCGTGTTGGTTATTTATAGAATTGAATGTAAGGTAGGCGTGTTGGGATTAAGGGATTAAAATCACTTAATTAAAATATAACTTTTGATTTATATTTAGAGATGCTTAGTTAGCTTTTGGTGAAGTAACTATTTTCATCTACATCTATGTTGCCACTGACAAAAAAACGCAGCCAGTTCAGCTGCGTTATGTTCTTGCCTAAGTGGTTAGCCAATTTGTTGGCCGAGTAAACCTAGTGATTAGTTACAGCCAATCCGGCACAAAGTTAGCGACGATGGTGACATCGTTAAAGTTACGGTAGCCGCGCACCATGATGTTGAATTCCCCCGCAGGCATGTCTAATACACACTGTTCGTTGCTGCTGTTCTGGTATGGACGACAATCGTAGCTTGCTTTCGATACGGTGCCATTGTGTTTCACGTAAAGGTCGGCATCGCCACTACGAGGGCCTGTCATGGTTACGGTTAACTGACCAGAGTACTCCGTTGTTACGGTAAAGAATTGCTCTTCACCGTAACCAGCGGATAGCCCTTCTACAGGGATGTCATATTGAAGTTCTGTTGGCCCTGCAACGGGCGAATCAAGGCTGGTTTCGACAAGGTAAGCAATGGTCAGTTTGGCGAACTTGGTCGCGTGTGTCGCCGTAGGATCGGAGTTCTCAAGCGTGTCGTGCTGGGTATGAATACTTGGGTTGTAATCATTGAACATGCTCTCGAATGGCATGGCGGCTGGGTAGCCAACATTGTGCCAAGAAGCGTGGTCAGAACAGGCATAGCCACAATCATCGAAACCGTAACTGATGTCACTAGCATAAGTGTCGATCAGCTCGCTCAGGTAGGCGGTTAAGTTACTATCGGTATAGTCTGTAATGAAGGTAATATCGTGCGCTGAACCGTTGTAGTTGGTCATGTCTAATTGCAATACTGACACAACGTTTGCTTGCTCGTCTCTTAATGCATTGGCGACATCTTGTGAACCGCGCAGTCCCACCTCTTCTGCGGCATAACCATAGAACTTAATGGTTTTGTCTGGCTGAATGCCACTGGCGATCATCAGGCGAAGCGACTCTGTTACCGTTGCAATACCAGACGCATCATCATCGGCTCCCGGAGAGATGGTGCCTTCGCTTGTCCAAGCTCCAACTGTCGAATCAAGGTGTCCACCAACCACGACGATCTCTTCAGGATATTTAGCGCCAAGCAGTGTCACTTCAACGGATTTTTGTGGATATTCGGCATGCGTGATCTGGCGTGCAGATGCGTACGGTACATCCTTAATTTCTGTTTCCCAACGCTCTAAAATCCAATCTGAAGCAGCGACACCAGTAGAAGTAGTATAAAAACGGTTGGTGAAGTTGGTTAGATTTTCAATGGTCGTGACCATGTTGTTCGGCTCGACCTGAGCGAGTAGATCGTTCACCGTGTCTTGATGGCTGATCACCGGCTTTTCGAAGGTGCTCATTGTCAGTGGCATCGCTGCGGCTTTGAGTGCGCTTGCTTTGTCTTCGTGCACCATGTAGCCACCACAACGGTGGGTTTCTTCGTGCATGTGGCTAGATAGTTTCGCCAGCTCTTTCTGGTTGATTTTCGCGACGATGGAATGCTTGTTCCCCGTCACGCTTGGGTAAACCGTTGCGCCATGCTGAGTCATTATATGCTGTGCGTCAGCATCGGTGGTGATCCAAACTTCTTCGTTCGCTGGTGGTGTGATGCCAAGGGATGCGTAAGCCGAAGTACTGGTGGTTAAGGCTAAAGAGCCTCCGAGCACAGCCAAAGCTAGCATGCTTTTTTGAATAGCCATTTGTCGTCCTTTTTATGGTGAGTATTGTTGTGTTGATTGGTGTGAATTTTGTTTAGTGCGTGGATGCTTTTGTGTAGGTGTTTCATTTTCTAAACAGATAACCGCGAAAGGGCCCCTTTCGGAGCCCTGAATTTACTATCGATTATTGTGTTTTAATGAAACGGTAGTGCTTGGTTTCTGAACAGATATCGCTTGAGGTACACACTTGGTACTCAACATCCACTGTGCCGTTGTGACGGAACTTATCGACGTATGAGTTGAAGTCTGTAGCACCAACATTCTTGCCATTACGCTTAATCACGAAGTAGTCGTTGGTGTCGTAATCCCATGCCAGCTTAACGCGAGCTTTGCCGTTCGGGTTTTTGTTACCAAACTTCAGTTTTAGTGGGAAGCCTTCCGCTGAGTCACCTTCAATCGTAATAGATTTGCTTGTTGATGTTGCAACGCCTGCATCGTCTGTCACGGTTAGAGTCACCACGTAGTCGCCAGCTTCAGCGTAGGTATAGCGAGTCACTTCACCTGTTTGTGTGTTGCCATCGCCTAGGTTCCATTGGTAAGAGACGATCTGACCATCGCTGTCTGAACTTGTGCTGCGTAGTTCTACTTCTTTGCCGACAATGGTGTGTTCGAAAGAAGAGACTGGCGGTACGTTAGCGTTGCCTGATTCGTATGATGCTTTTAGGTTCGCACCTGCGTAATCTGAGTAACCTAGAATGTTCACCGTGTAACGACCAGCTGTTGGGTTTTCAATTACACATACTTCATCGGTTACGCTTTCACTCTTACAGATATTCTCTTGAGAGCTTGGCGCATAATCTAGACCAACATACATATCCGGATCACCAGTAGACACAGCAAGATCAATCGTTAGCTTGTCTTGGCCTTCTGGTACTTCGATATCGAAGTAAGTTTTTGAGCCGGTTTCACCAGCAACCGCAGCTTCAACACCGTTTTCAAGGCGTTGATATTCCGGTTCTGGCGGCAGTGGTGGCTCTGCACATGGGGTAACACCCACCAGACCGAACGCAGAAACAACATCATCGGCATTGTAGCCAAGGTCGGTTGCTGAGTTTTTCACGCCACAAGCACCTTGCCAGAAGTCACTGTTTTCCGACCAGTAGATTTGGTTGGATAACACGAAAAGCTCGAACGCTTTTTTGGTATCCCAACCTTGCGTGGTTGCAAGATGGTAGAAGGCTTTGTTAAACACACCAGAGCTGTAGTGAACATTCAAGCCATCGTAGTACTCGGATGCATTATTGATTGAAGAACCATCGCGTGATGGATCGTCCATGTAACGCAGAGCCCCGTCGCCTTTAAATATATTACGGCCGACCATCCAGTCGTTGGTACCTTTCATGTAGTATTCTGCCGCTTCACCTGCCATATCAGAGAAAGCTTCGTTCATACCACCGGATTGGTTTGCGTAAACCAAACCTGAGTTTTGCTCAGTGAAACCGTGGCTCACTTCGTGCGCTGACACATCTAGACTTACAAGTGGGTAGAAGAAGCTTTCACCATCTCCGAATGTCATTGCCTTGCCATCCCAGAATGCGTTCTCGTAGTTGTTACCGTAGTGAACACGCATCATGAGTTTGAAAGAGAGCGGTGCTGTGTCGAACCAGTTCTTATACATGTCGAACACGATGTTACCGAAGTAGTGCGCATCGTTGAGTGGAGAGAAGGCTCCGTTCACTTCTTTATGTTCGTTACGAGGACATTCGTAGCTATAAGTGGTGTCGCCGTCTGTCGCGCCATTTAGGTCAACGGTAACGACATTTTCCGATTCCATCACACACTCTGTGCCGTTTTCTACCACATCAAGGTAGTGGTAGTCGGTACCGTACTCGTACATGCCTGTTTTCTCGTTACCACCTGGGCCTGTACCGATCTGCGCGTGAGCAATACCTTCCCAACGGTCGATAACTTCGCCGGTGTGCGCGTCTAGCATGGTGAATGGTCGAGTTGGCTGTTCGCTGCCTTCGACAAGATAAGAGACAACGTAGACTAGGCGTGTTTTGTCATGTCCTTGTTTTCCTGAACCTTGATAAATAAACAGTTCATGCTGGACGTTGTCTAAAGATTTGCTGGTTAAGCCCTGAACCTTGAGATCTTTACTCGCAAGCTCAACGGCTTGAGAGCTGTTGATCGATGGTTTAACAAACGATCGCTCTAGGGTCGTCGTTTTAAGGTAGTTGCCTTGAACAGACTTAAGTGCGCCACCTTGTACACTTTGGGTGGCATTTAGGTAATGTCCCCATACTGGCGTTCCCCAGATGTTTTGTTGGATCTTAACTTTGTAGATGCCACGCTTTTTGAGGTTAACTTCCTTTACCATCTTAAAGCTAGAGGCGTTACTGACACCTAACTGAGTGTTCAACCCAGAAAAGCTAGTAAAGTTGATCGGTTGATCGATGCTAACTGATTCACTTGCATGTACTGATAAAGACATCGCACTCGCTATAGCAACGGCAACTAAACGCTTTTTCATTTTCATTGTTATTTTCTCTTTCCATGTAAAATCCATGAAAACGTAACAAAATTTTCACAACGAATTTACATCATTCGATCTGATTAATTAGTAGCATGGCAATGATCTCTTTTATTCATGAAACTTATATCTTGCACATTTACAGCTAGTAATCATTTCTGTTTATTTTTGAACCAATTTACCTTTTTTGTTTATAAAATGATGACACTTTTATTAAGTGTTAATTTTTCAAGAGAATTAAGTTTTTTGCGTAAATTGAACTGTGCCGCAATTTACGTGCGATGGGTTGATAGAAGGATCAACGATTTGGGGAGCTCAGTTTTAGCGAAAGACTCTTAAGCGAATTTAAAGGCCATTTTGATAAGGAATTGACGACTTTTGGGCTTATTTTCTGAATTGTTAGTTACAAGAGAGTTAGCAAAATAGGGCTTTATTTGGCACAGAGCACAAAAACGGCTGGATGAAAAAAGCCAGTGACGAGGTCACTGGCTTAGATGAACTTAGTTTGTACTAGCTAGCGTTTAAAGGTACGCAAGCTTTAGCAAATTACTGCTTTTTAACGAGCTATTGCTTTCTAACGAACTATTGTTTTTTACGAATTATTGCTTCTTACCGCCAACCTGAACGTAGTCGATACCGATAATACGGTTGATGATACCTAGCACAGAGCTTGTATCAGAGTTTGTTGAACGAATAGTATCAACCGTTGCACCTTCAGGTACTAATTCCATTGCACGATCTTGTGTGTTACCAGGAACTTGGAAACCAACAATGTTGAAGCTCTCAGCGTGCGCTGTGTAAACTTCTTCGTTGTGGCTGATACCTGAACAACCTGCTAGAGAAACAATGCCTAAAACAACTAATAACTTTTTCATAAAAATACCCTAAGAATGATTGGAATCGAGATGACAAGCCACAAAGGCAGTGTCGTGATTATCTAGATTCAATAAGTTCATGGGAGACAGCATCTCCCGACCGATGTTGAACATTATTCCAGAGGTGTTTTGTAGTTACTGTATGGGTTTGTCAGCTGAAACATTACATAGCTGAATGGTTATGGTGAATACCGCACCCTTTAAGGCTTGGCTCTGACCAACTTCCACGGTTGCGTTGTGTTGAGCACAGATCTTCTCGACGATAGAAAGCCCTAAACCATGGCCGCTCTTGGCTTTGTTACGTGCTTTGTCGCCAACGTAAAACGGTTCAAACAGGCGAGCTTGATGCTCTTGAGCCACACCATCACCATCATCATGTACCGCAATCTGCAGTTGTTCTTGATGCACGCTGGCTTCAATCAACACTTGAGAGCGTGCGAATTTCATGGCGTTACGTACAAGATTATCTAGGGCGCGGTTCAGTAGTATTTCATCCGCCAGTATTGAGCTAGGCTGCTCTGGCACTGATAGGTCGATGTTAAGTTGAGTATCCTTGTTCCAACGCGTCATTGCGTGGTCGAGAAGGTCTCTTATGTCCAATGGTTGTTGTAGATTTTCGAGGTCACAGCTATCCAGTTTGGCGTAACACAATAGCTCATCAACCATCTTCTCCATCTCTTCCGTATCTTCGACAATGCTTTCTACGGTGTCTTGCTGAGATTCGTTGAGTGGCGTGTCTTTGAGCATTTCAGCTTGCCACTGAATACGAAATATTGGCGTGCGCAGTTCATGAGCGACCGCATTGGTGAGTGAGCGATTGCTCTCAATCAAGCGGTGAATGCGGTCGGCCATTAGATTAAAGGATTTGTTGAGTGATCCAATTGCGATGCCACTAGAGGTTTCGGCTCGCGCAGAAAGGTCGCCTTCTGCAAAGGCGAGAGTCGCAGCTTCAAGTTTCTTAACTCGGCGGAAGATAATAAATAGGTGACATAAACCGTACAAGATAAAGCTTGCTAAAAAGAACAACCAAATGAGGTCATCCTCCAATTCTATCTTTTGCCTAACGAACGCTTCACTGTTGGGTAGATAATGATAGGTATTGTCGCTGCTTGCTAAGCGAAACCAAAGGTCACGCTCATCATCGTGAAAGATAAAGGTATTTGGGTTGGTAGAGAAGAACTCTGAAACTGGGCTTGGTATTTCATCTTTTGGGTTGAACGTCACCAGTTTATTGCGAGTGGTCTCGACAAACTGGTTCATTGCTTGTTGAGCCGCTTCAAGGCCTTGATTCTTAGCGATGTTCTCTATCAGTTGCTGGTGGGCTGTTGCTTCGTAATCTTGCAGTACATATTCGTAGTCGGTATTGAGCTGATAGACACAGATCTCGTAGGCGACAAGGCCGGTCATAAAGCAAACTAACAGCCCTAACAAGGACTCCAAATAGATACGTCGCATAATCGATCTCTTTCATTACGCTCGTTTAGAGCGAAGTTAATGCCAGGCGGTTGAAACAAATAAATAGCCTTTACCGCGAATGGTCTGAATTTTTTCTGCTGGTGTGTGGTCGTCGCCCAGTATTTTTCTTAGACGTACGACTTTGTTGTCTATCGTCCGATCGATCCCGTCGTACTCAATGCCACGTAGTGTTTGCGTCAAATAGTCACGTGATAACGGCGTATCAGGGTTGCTCGCTAACAACCAAAGTAGGTCAAATTCACTGTCGGTGAGTGACAAAACTGCACCTGAAAGTTCACACTTCTTATAGGTGTTTTTCAGAACGAGTTGATCGAACTGAAGGTTTTCTGAGTCATCGACTGAAGCTGTGTTGGCGTCTTGGCGGCGTAATAGCGAACGAACTCTGGCCAGCAGAACTCTTGGTTTGATTGGCTTGGTGACATAGTCATCAGCCCCTGTCTCTAAACCAGCGACGTGATCAAAGTCGTCATCGCTAGCAGTGAGCATCAAGATTTTACCTTTATAGTGCGTACGCGTCTGTCGGCAGATTGTAAGCCCATCAGTTACAGGAAGCATCAAATCCAGTAGCACGATGTCAGGTTGCTCAGCGAGGATGGTCTGTGCGGCATCGCTGCCATCGTCCAATACGGTGACATCAAAATCTTGCGCGACAAAGTAGTCTTGCAGCATTTTCTGAAGTTTCAAATCGTCTTCCACGATGATCATTTTAGGTTTTGTCATTCCATTATCAGCCTTGTCGTGCGTTTCATTTATTGAGATTACGTGAGGAAGCCTTACCTAGTGGTTAGCTATTGTGGCATCTCCAATTTGCATGCTTTACGTAAAATACCTGACATGAATGATTAAACACTTTCCACGCCAGTTCAATGATGATTTTGAATTTGTGCGAAAATAAAAAACAATGTTCAAAAAGACATACATTCTCATACATTCGCACGACAGATGTTTTCTTCTTTAAATAATAGAATTTTCCCATCAAACATTTTTGGGAATCACCATATGAATAGCTATAGAAAAACGTTATTGGCATTACCTTTGATTCTTTTAGCTGGCTGTAACTCAAGCTCTAACTCGGGTAAAGCGGCGACTAAAGCGCAAGTGAAACCTAAGGCGGATTATGTATTCTCATCAGTGAAATTAGGCCAGTTGTATCAAGAGCGAGAAGAACTTCAAGAGTCAATGAAGCTTGATTACGATGGTGTGCAGTATGAAACAATTCAGTTTGCTGAAGAGATCAGTGAGAAGCAAAAAGTGGTTAGGCTAGCAAGCCGCTTAGGTCAGAGCATTGACCTGTATTTTCCTGATGCGGGGTTTGATAGCTGCGGTATCTACACAGAGAGCAAGGGCTTGGACGTGTTTGATTGTAGCGCCGCACTACGCTCTGTTTCTAACGAGACCACGTTAATACAAACAACAGCGAATAGTGCAAAAAAGGTTAAGCTTGAGTACCAAAATGAGTTGTCGCAATACGTGACGAGCCTAGGTTCGACGATTCTGAGTAAATCCAAAAATGGTAATAAAGTCACCATCACCACATCGTTTGCCTTCAACGCTTTTTACCGCGATGTGCTCAACGAGACTGGCGCTGTTGAGCGCATTACTTCCACTCTAGGCGCATCAACCTATTCTCAGCTTTTTGATATCGTGAAGTTATACCGAGGCAGTGAGATGACGTTGAAGTTCACTAACCATATCGGTGGCAGTGCTGATGACGAAATCAACATGTACACCGGGCGCATGATCAATAACAATAAGATGACGACGGTTGTGACTCCAACGGGTTCGGTTTTCTCGGGAGGAACGGATCTATTTGCAGCGGGTAACCCACGCATATTGCAACGCGCTGATACTACCAAGGCCATTGAGCTGAATAAGCAGGTGGGTGTGCATAGTTGGGCTGAAGGGGATAAAACGGCCAAAGAATTCCCATACACCGACGTGGGTCATCGTAGACAAGCGACCTATTTTCAAAAGGTGATGGGAGAGAAAGGGATCGATTTCTATATCTTCACTTTAGATTCTGCACCTGCTGCTGGTGAGCTCTGGATGACTAAAGCAGACTCTGATAAGTACGGTTTCATTACACGTATTGAGTAGTCAAAGAAAGTAGCAATACCGACTCCGCAAAGGTTGGTGATGGCTCTGTCATTACCGGCCTTTTTTTGTGCCTGTTGTTTCTGCATTGGTTCCGGGTTGTTAGGCTAGTGGTTCCATCGCTCGAATTGGACTTTTTTCTATCGGTAGAATTCATTGGTTAGGTTGTCACATCTGAATGGTGCACAAATTCTTCATTTAACACTCATGTAACAATTAATTCCCGCAGATCGCGTGATAAGAATGTGTAATCACGGCACTTTTTTGTCGATAGAATTTATTATCCGCAGCCTTACTCGCCGATAGGTTTCTATAATCTAACGATGTAAGGAGCATGTGAATGACTAATAAGGACGATCATTTATGCAGTTACTGGCAGGCACTCTGACACACTACGCTAACCCTCAAGCACGCCCTGAATTGGAATACTCGAGTGAGCAGCGTGACATTTTAAGTGTTGCGAACTCTCAACAAGCGATTAAAGATATTTCTCAATGGCCAGGCTACTCTGTTACTCCTTTGCATGAACTGAATGCAATCTCTGCTGAGATCGGCGTAAACAAGTTTTGGTACAAAGATGAATCGCAGCGTTTTGGCCTAAAGAGTTTTAAAGCACTGGGCGGCGCGTATGCCGTTGCTCGTCAGCTTCAGATTGAAATCGCCAATCGCTATGGGAAGAACCCGACCATCAGTGAACTGCTCAACGGGGAGTGGAAATCAGAAGTTGCTGAAATCGTTGTCAGCTGTGCGACAGACGGAAACCATGGTCGCTCCGTCGCATGGGGCGCACAAATGTTTGGTTGTGGTTGTGTTATCTACATTCACCGTGACGTCTCAGAAGGCCGCAAGCAAGCGATGGAAGCGTTCGGTGCAGAAGTGGTACGCATTACCGGTAACTACGATGAATCTGTTCGTTTGGCCGACTCAGAAGCTAAAGCGCAAAATCGCGTGATTGTTTCGGACACTTCTTACGAAGGCTACATGGAAATCCCTAAAGACGTTGCTTTGGGCTACACCGTGATGTTGGCTGAAATTGTCGAGCAACTTGATGGTGAAATCCCAACCCATGTCTTTGTACAAGGGGGAGTGGGTGGTCTAGCTTCAGCAGTTTGCGGCTACTTCTGGGATCTGTGGGGCGGCGATCGCCCACGCTTTGTAATTGTCGAACCTGAGCAGGCTAACTGCTTACAGAAGAGTGCTCAAGCGGGTAAACCTATCGTGGTTACGGGCGACCTAGAGACGCTGATGGCAGGACTCGCATGTGGTGAGGTTTCAAGCTTGGCGTGGACGATTATACAAAACGGCGCTGATGACTTTATGACGTTGAGTGAAGAAGCTATTCCGCAAGCGATGCGTATGTTGGCGAGTGGCGAGCAAACGGAAGTGGCGATTGAAGGCGGGGAATCTGCCGTTCCTGGATTTGCTGCGGCGATCATCGCTAAGCAAGATTCCCAATACGCTGAAAAACTGAATTTGACTCAAGATAGCCGAGTGCTAGTGATTGGTACTGAAGGAGCAACCGATCCCGATCTCTATCAACAGATCATCGACAATAAAGTCTAATAACTAGAAGTACATAGTTAGCAGTTAGCTGTTAAGAGCTAATCGCGAACAACGAATAATAAAGTAAGCCCCAAAGTTGGCGGTATGTAAGGTTTCTTCATACCGTCTTTTTTCCTCTCTTTTTGACTTCATCGCACGACACGCCTTGTTTGCTAATCGATCCGGTCATCAATCGAGCTAGTCATCAATCACGCTGCTCATCAATTGGAATTGTCAGCCCTACCTTAACGTTATCCATCACCACATTGGTTTGAAAGCTCTTGATATTGGCATTATCAAAGAAGGCTTCACGAGTAAAGTTGTCGTAACCCTCCATATCCGCTGCCGTGACAATCATGATGAAATCTGAACTGCCTGTGACGTAATAACATTGCTGTACTGAGCGGTTTGAACTCATCTCTTTTTTGAAGTTGTGCATCAAATCCACACGCTCACGCTCTAGCGTTACCTGAACGATAAACGTCATTCCGTGACCGACTGCTTTTGGGTTGACCACAGAGACATCAGCTTGAATGACACCTTGCGCTCTCATGCGTTTTAAACGGCGCTGAACAGCAGCAGGAGAGAGCCCGACCTTTTCTGCAATCTTGTCAGAGGTAGCTCTGTTTGAGTCTTGTACGATGTTGAGGATCTTCTTGTCGAAACTGTCGACCACCAATGCAGGTTGCTGTGTCATACCCATACTTCCCAATATCTGTTTGTAAATTAATTGTTTCTTTTGAACCAGTGTGTGATCGAGTTAAAGGTATTTAGCCTTAACATTTAGACCTCGATGAGCGAGAACAAAAAACCACTATAACGCAGAAAAAATGCGGAATTTCTGCACAACAAGGTCATCATTTAATGATAATCCTTAAAGTTATCGGTGCATTATTAATCTTGTGAACGAAATGTAAAGATCAAATCGACAGAGTTTGAAAATTATATGAAACATGTTGTTAACATCCTTTGGGCTATGTTAACTCTCGCTCAAGGAGTTGGAAAGTATGAAATCTGCAACCGCTACTTTACAGTTTGAATTAGAAAAATTGGCACCAGCAGGACGCGTCGGTGTGATTACGTTAGCGACAGATTTCAATATTGAGCGTGATTTAAACGCGCTGTATCCAAACGATGTGCAATCGTTCACCAGCCGCTTAAGAAATTACAACCCGTTGACGATAGAAAACCTGCGTAAGATGGAGCCGGGAATCGCTGCTTGTGCCGATACCATCCTACCGGGTACTGAATTGGATGTGGTGATCTACGCTTGTACCTCTGGCACTGTGGCGATTGGCAGCGAACGCATTACGCAGCTTATTCATCAGTCTCGCCCAAACGCTGCGGTAACGAATCCGGTGACCGCTGCCTTAGCGGCTTTCGACAGCTTTAAAGCGAAGCGTATCTCGGTATTAACGCCTTATACCGAAGCCGTGAATCAAGACGTGGCCGCATTTTTTGAGTCGCAAGGCATTGAGGTGTTGAGCATCGCAGGCTTTGGTTTTGAAGATGACACCGCGATGACGTTCATTTCTCCAATGGACATCAAACAAGCCGCGATACAAGTCTGTGACCCTGAAGCGGATCTTCTGTTTATCTCTTGCACGGCATTGCGCGCAGCATCGGTGATTGAATCCATTGAAGTGCAATTAGATAAACCTGTTGTCAGCAGTAATCAGGTATTGGCTTGGCACTCGCTTCAGTTGATGAATTACCCCATACCCATTAAAGGCTTCGGTGCACTACTAGCGCACCATCTTAAGCCATACCCATTAAAGGCTTCGGTGCACTACTAGCGCACCATCTTAAGCCATCCTCAGATAATTGCCGAAGGTCGCAGTCGTTGTAACGACCTTTGATTAAGGCTGCACGCTTCGTGTTTACATTCAGCAGCCAAGCTAACTCTACATTTAACGTTAATACAAAGAATGACACTTTGGGATCACTACTATGCCGTCTACTTTTTCGATAAAACCAAACCAACTGTCTTCGCAGCTTATCCAGAGCATGACGGAGTGGCGTCAACACTTACACCGCTTTCCTGAGTGTGGCTTTGACGTGAATCTGACCTCTGATTTCATCGCCAGTAAGCTTGAGAGCTTTGGTATTGAAGTGGTGCGTAACATCGGTAAAACAGGATTAGTAGGGATACTTCGTTCCGGATCAAGTGAGGCAAGTATTGGCTTAAGAGCTGACATGGATGCTTTGCACATTCATGAACAAAACAGCTTTGCGCATTGCTCACAAAACGATGGAAAGATGCACGCCTGTGGTCACGATGGACACTCTGCAATGTTGCTTGGCGCAGCAAGCTATTTAGCCGAAAACTTATTGTCAGGGAACTCAACCTTCGATGGCACGGTGTATTTCATTTTTCAACCTGATGAAGAGCATGGTTGTGGCGCGCAAGCGATGATTGATGATGGCTTGTTTGAGCGATTCTCGATTGATGAAGTATACGGCGTTCACAACTTCCCCGGCTTAGCGGAAGGTGAATTGATGGTTCGCCCCGGTTCGTTAATGGCCAGTGAAAGCAGTTTTGAAATCACCATCAATGGTGTGGGGGGGCACGCTGCTTTGCCGCATCAAGGAGTCGACCCTTTAGTCGTTGGCTCGCAAGTCATTCTTGGTTTGCAAACCATCGTATCTCGTAATCTCAGTGCGATTCACGACACCGCTGTGGTCTCTGCCACCGAATTTATTACCGATGGCACGGTTAACGTCATCCCGAGTCAAGTGGTCATTAAAGGCGATTGCCGCTGCTTTACTGAAGCCTCTCTCGATCGAATCAAACAAAGTATGGAGCGAATCGTGGCGGGTATTTGTCAGGCAGCTGGCGCGACTTACGACTTCGAGTTTATCAATACCTTCTACCCAACCATCAACAGCGAGCAACAAACCCAGTATTCGGTTACCGCCGCGCAGAAGGTACTTGGTGTTGAGAACGTTAATGACGCCTGCGACCCACTGACAATTTCGGAAGATTTCTCAAGCATGTTACGCGTTAAACCGGGCTGTTATGTGCTGCTGGGTAATGGCACGGAATCGGTCGGTGGCTGCGCATTGCATAACCCGAAATACGACTTTAATGACGGCATCTTAAAGCTCGGTGCGAGTTACTGGATTCAGTTGGTGAACGATCGTTTGGCAAGATCAATTTAGAAACACTTATTTAGAAAAATGAATTAGAAGCAACTCAATGAGAAGCAATAAGTACAGAAACAGATTCAGCAGTGACGGATTTGGCACTGCAAGATGGCTGACTTTAAACGGAGTTTATTGTCGACACAGCCAAAACTGAAGCACGTGAAGTGACCAAGGTCATCAGCGTGTAATTAGGATAATAAAAAGGAAAGACAGGATGAAACGATTAGGCGTAGCACTGCTAAGTTTGAGCATGGTTTTTGGCGTTCATGCCGAAACATGGAAGTTTGCTTCAGAAGAGGACAAAACAGACGTTCAAGATATCTATGCGCAAAAATTTGCGGAAGTGATTAAGAAGGAATCTGATGGCGACATCCGTGTTCGCATCTATTACTACGGTCAGCTGGGTACAGAAAACGACATTGTAGAACTGGCTGCTAAAGGCACGATTCAATTTGTGTCGGTAGGCGCGGGTCACTTAGGGTCTTACGTACCTGAAGTTCAAGCGGTGAGCTTACCGTATGTTCTGGGTACTAACGAAGCGATCACGCATAAGGTCTTAACGGAAAGCCCAACCATCTACAACAAGCTGGCACCCAAGTTTGAGAGCGTAAACCTCAAACTGTTGTCGATGATGTCTGAAGGCGAAATGGTATGGGGTGGTAACAAACCTATCCGTACACCTGAAGATTTTGCGAACCAGAAAATCCGTACTTTCACCTCAACCATCCCTGTTGAAACCTACAAAGCGTTTGGTGCAACACCGACTCCTCTTTCTTGGGGTGAAGTGTACGGTTCACTGCAACTTAAGACCATCGATAGCATGGTTAACCCGATCTACTTCATCTACAACGCGAAGTGGCATGAGGTTCAAGATTACCTAATGTTCCCAGGTCAGCAACCTTATGTCAGCACCGTTTCGACCAACAGCAAGTGGTACAACGGCCTGTCGGAAGAGAAGCAAGCGATGGTCGACAAAGCGATCACAGCAGCAGACCAAGCGGCTTACGACTACCAAATCCGCATCAACAAAGAAAACATGGACAAGATCTTGAAAGAGCGTCCAAACATGCAAGTGGTCGTCTTAACCGAGGAAGAGCGTGAACGCTTCAAGGTCCTTAGTCAAAAGCTGCACACGACTTACTATGACGTAGTCGCAAATGCTTATCCTTCTGGTGAGCAAAGTGAAGCGCGTGAGGGTGCGAAAACCATTCTCGAAGAAATCCTAGATGAAGTGAAGGCTGCTTCAGCGACGCAATAGAAAGCGTTGTTAGGATGAATACTATCCGCTGTTTATTGGCAGCGGGTAGCTTATCCCCACCTTCTCCAAATTGTGGCAATGGACCCCTGTCACTGAACGAAGTATGGAGCACTGCCTGTTATGAAAGAACTGCTACATAAAATAAGCGTCGCGACAGAAAAGCTAGAACGCTTTTTAATCATGACCGCCATTCTCGCGATGATGATCAATTCCACGGCCAATGCGATTGGTCGCTATGCCTTTAACAAAAGCCTGTTTTTCTCAGAAGAACTTAATCAGTTTTTGATCGTTTCAGTCACCTTTATCGGTTTCGCTTATGCGGTGCGCCAAGGTAGAAACATTCGTATGACCGCAGTCTACGATTCATTGAGCACTAAAACTCAGAAAGTTCTCACAACCATCATTGCGTTATTAACCGCAATGCTGATGTTTTATCTCACCTACCATGCGTTCTTTTACGTTAAAGAGCTCAAAGACATCAATCGATTAAGTCCAGCTCTACAGTTCCCGGTTTATTGGGTATACGCGATCATTCCGATTGGATTTTTCATCGCAGGATTGCAATACAGCATGAGTTTCTTGATGAACTTGCTGCACAAAGAGATCTACGTGTCATTTGACGTGATTGAAAACAGAAACACAAAAGTAGGTGAGTTCGAATGAACGATGTTGCACAGTTTTTCTCGGACATTATTGCCGGCGAATTAGATATTTATGTCATCACATTTACTCTTGTTTCTGTGATGGTGATTTTGCTGTTTTTGAGCTTCCCGATGATAGTACCGCTAGCGGTTGGAGCTTTAATTGGCTTGATTCATTTCTCTCAGGTAGAGCCGGGAGTACTGATCCAACAGATGGTCACGGGCATCTCGCCGAACGCATTGATTGCGGTACCCATGTTTATCTTGGCGGCGGACATCATGACGCGTGGACACACGGCCTATAACCTACTTGGTTTAATCCAAGCGTTTGTAGGACACTTGCGTGGCGGGTTGCCGATTACGACGTGTATCAGCTGTACTTTATTTGGTTCTGTTTCCGGTTCGACCCAAGCGACCGTGGTGTCGGTTGGCCAGATCATGCGTCCGAAGTTACTTCAGGCAGGCTATAAAGACAGCTTCGTGATGGCGCTGATCATCAATGCCAGTGACATCGCGTTTCTTATCCCACCGAGTATTGGCTTGATTCTTTACGGCACCTTAGCCAACGCCAGTGTGGGTGAATTATTCATTGCCGGTATTGGCCCAGGTTTAGTGCTCGCGAGCCTGTTCTCTTTATACAGCTACGCCTACAGCGTAAAACACAGCGACACCATCACTTTGGTTGAAAAAGCCAACACCGCAGAGCGTATTGAAGCGATCAAGAAAGCGATTCTTCCTCTTGGTTTCCCTGCTTTGATTATCGGTGGTATTTATTCGGGCATTGTCACGCCAACCGAAGCGGCCTCATTCGCTGTGTTGTATGCGATCATCGTTGAGTGCATTTTCTATCGCAAACTTGGCGTAAAAGACATCTGCGATGCGGCGTTAAATACTGGCTTGATTACGGCGGTGGTATTTGTGCTGGTGGGTGTTGGTCAGGCGTTCTCTTGGTACATCTCGTTTGAACAAATCCCTCAAGAGTTGTTGGCTCCTCTCAATCTAGAAGATGCTTCTCCCGAGTTCATCCTGTTTGTTATCGCACTGACTTTCTTTGTCGGTTGCATGTTCGTAGATTCATTGGTGGTGCTGCTTATCTTGACGCCGATCTTCATGCCGATTGTTGATGCAGCAGGCATCGACCCAATCTTGGTCGGAGTGATGGTCACGCTACAAATGGCGATTGGGTCGGCAACGCCTCCATTCGGTTGTGACATCTTTACCGCAATTGCGATTTTCGAGCGTCCTTATATGGAAGTGATCCGCGGAACATTGCCGTTTTTCCTTATCTTGATATTGATGTCTGCGTTGCTGATTTTCTTCCCAAGTATCGCTCTGTTACCAAGAGACATTTTATTCAATTAATCCGTCGAGTTACCCTTATTCAATCAAGGATAGAGATATGAGTATATTGCCATTAACACCTCCGCAGAGAGGGTTTGAATCAGCAGAACTAGAGCAACGTACTGTCGAGTTGCAACAACGTCTTCGCGCGCAAAACATCGATGCTGCGTTTTTCACGACCGAGCCTGAATTCCGCTATTTCAGCGGCTTTAAATCGCAGTTCTGGGAAAGCCCAACTCGACCTTGGTTTTTGGTGGTGCCAGCGGTTGGTAAGCCGATAGTGGTAGTACCAGAGATCGGTGTGGCTGGCTTTGACGATACATGGATTGAAGATGTGCGCAGTTGGCCATCACCAAGGCCAGAAGACGACGGTATCTCTTTGTTAGCGGCTACGTTGTCTGAAGTCTCCAAGGGTTCTCGCCAAATCGGTTCGATGATTGGGCCGGAAACACATTTGCGTATGCCAGCCACTAACTATGCATTGTTACAGCAAAAGCTGAGCCAACACAGTGTGGTTGATGTGTCACTGATGGTTCGCGATCTTCGCAGTGTTAAATCTCAAGCGGAGATCGATAAAGTACGCTTTGCTTGCCAAGTCACGGCTGCGGGCTTTGAGTATCTTCGTCATCATCTCGCGATAGGGATGACAGAACGACAGGCGTGTAAAGCCATGCATTTGGAGATGCTGCGTTTAGGTGCCGATGCTTGCCCTTATCTGATTTCGGCATCCGGCCAAGGTGGCTATGACAACATCATTATGGGGCCAACCGACCGTGTGCTCTCTGAAGGGGATGTTTTGATCATCGATACGGGAGCTAACTTTGATGGCTACTTCAGCGACTTTGACCGTAACTATGCGTTTGGGCATGCGCAGTCAGATACCATAGCGGCTTATGACGCGGTATATCAGTCGACAGAAGCGGGGCTCGTGATTGCAGAGCCGGGACGAACCACCGGAGACGTGTGGCAAGCGATGTGGTCGGTACTCGAAAAGAACGGTGCACTCGGCAACGATGTGGGTCGAATGGGGCACGGCTTGGGCATGCAGCTAACCGAGTGGCCATCACATGTGCCTAACGGTGATGTGATTTTAAAACCCGGTATGGTGTTAACCCTTGAGCCGGGCATGGCATTTGAGAAAAACCGCATGATGGTGCACGAGGAAAATATCGTTATCACAGAGTCTGGCTGCGAGATGCTTCATCAAAGAGCATGGCAATCTATGCCGATTATTACTCAATAATCTGGTACTCGTTACTTTCTAGTCATATCCCCCACTCAAATAAAGGTCGCGAATAAATCTGCGGCCTTTTTCAAATCAACTTCATTCTCAAAATGAGAAAAATAGAAGATTTAACTCTAACATACTGTTAAATAATAGATTAATTTCCGGCATCATCTTTGCTCCATATCTCTTTACACGTTTAAGGCTAGTGAAGAGGGAACATAATGAGAAATTGGAATTCAATCATACTGCCTAGTTGCTTGATGCCATGTGTTGCGTTGGCGTTGACCACTGCGGACTTAACGTTTGAGTCTGGAGCGGATGCGTCCAACTATTCGGCAAAAGGTAAACCCAATAATACTTACTCGATCGCGGAGTCACTTCCTCAAGATGTTTTAACCAATGTCTATTCGATGTTGCCAGAAGGCACTGCCGTGAACAGTGCTTTTATTTCACCGGAGCGTTATTCGAGTATTGATATTGACGATGAGCTCAACGGCGCAGAGTACGCAACCGCCAAAATAACATTTCTCAACGAAGGAGCAGGTTATCGCAACACTCTTGGTTACTTCGTTTTTGATACCAATAACCCTCCAACGACCAAAGACGATATCAATGCGCACGTTATTGTGTTCCCCAATACATCAGTCGCTAGTGTTGGTGAGATGGAAGAGGGGGATACCATAGATCTCAGTGTTCAACTCACTGCTGGCCAAACACTGGCCTTTTTTATCATTTCTAATGGTTGGGGTTGGGAGGGGTCTTACAACAACATCCCGTGGCTTGGTGGTTGGGGAGTTCCCTTCTACAGCTATCCTTCGATTAACCCAGAGGCAACCGCTGAAAACAGAAGACACAATGTCGCTTTCCTTGATACAGAAAATGAATTCTTGGTACTGGGCTTTGAGGATATCTATCGACCAACTGGGGACAACGACTTTAATGATCTGATTTTCACGGTCGAAGTGACGCCATTTACCGCCGTTGATGGGGTTAATGAAGATGGCACGACAGATTCCAAATACGAAGTGCTTGTTCAAGAGAATAATGATGACGTGACAGTAACGTCGGTTTATCCAAGTTCGAACAGCTATGCAACGATCGCATTTGAAGATAACTGGCCCTTAAAAGGGGATTACGACTTTAATGATGTGGTGTGGCGCTACAAAGTGACAGAACAACTCAACGGACAACGAGCGCTAGAAAACCTGACGATAGACTATACACTCCAAGCCATGGGAGCAGGCTACTCTAATGGCTATGCCGTTAAGCTACCGAACGTCCTGCCTGCCAATGTGGCATCTACAACCCTGACTCGAAATGGTGTGGCGGTTGCTCATACTATTCTCAAGGAAGGGGACAGTGAGACGATTCTGATGGTATCTGAGGATCTAAGGGTCGACCTCGATAACCTAGGAGAACTTTCGGAAAGTTGCGTTTTCTACCGAACCCAAAGTGCGTGTTCTGATCAGCAAAATGCTGATGTTCTCAACTATCAGCTGTATGTGGAGTTTACGACTCCTGTGTCTCGTGATGACATCGGTTATCCGCCTTATGATTCATTCATTTTTGCCGCTGACGGAATTTATCACGGTGATTTTGTTGGAACGCCACCGGGCATGACTTGGCAAACACACCTTAAAGCATTTTCTGGTACCAGTGACATGAACAACACCTTGTTCAACAGCCACGATGATAGCTCTTCAGGTTCTGAGTCCTTCAAAACCAGCAACAACATGCCATGGGTGATTAATATTCGTGATGAGTGGGATCACCCAGTGGAATTGGTTGATATCAGTGAAGCTTACACATTGTTTCCAACCTGGGTAACCAGTAACGGCGAAACAGACAGAGAATGGTACAAGGCATCAATCACCAATAAAGTTATTTCAGCGACCGATGAATAGGAGAGAACCATGAACAATACGAGCAAATTAATCGCTATGACATCTCTCTCGTTGTTGGTTAGCGCCTGTGGCGGTGGAGGAGGCGGCAACTCAAGTGCATCACCAGCGCAGACGCCAGCAGTTACCCCAACGCCAGTTCAATTGCCTGCAACGCCCTCTCAACCTGTTGCGGCTGCGGTAATCAACACCTCGGATATTGTGGCACCCGTCGGCTTCTCGTTTGATATCGGTGAGAAAATCAGTTTGTCGATGGATTACACCGGTGTGACGCCCGGTGCCTTGCACTTGTACTCTGAATCAGCATTCGTCATGAGTAATGGCGATGTAGTGGCAGAACCCACTTCCAGAATTACTACGGTTTACCCAACTCATACCGATGTCGTGGAGTTGGAGGTCAATGGTAATTGGGAGCAAATCTATGCCCGTTGGGTACCGATGAGCAGCAAAGTACAAGAGCAGAGTTGGGTAATTAAACTGGACCAAGCGAGCAACAGTTACCACCTAGCGTTTTAGATGTCTTGAGTCAGTCAATCATGCCTATTGATGGCGCCCTTAGAGCTATTGCATCCGAATAAGTGAGGGTGCTCTAGTTCTTTTTATTCTACTTCTCCTATCTGTTCTCATTCTTGTTGTTTGGCCTTCAATTCCTACCCTAAAAGCCAGTTGTACATCACTCTCCCCAATTTTTTCGGGAGTAGGTGTGGTTGAATTTTGTGCTTATTGAGCAAAAACATTTGACCAATAACTATCACACCTCAAATCTTTAATTGATTTCATTAGTGCTCTAAATGATATTTAACTGATTGTTTTAAAATGATTTATTGTGATTTGAATGCTGTGTTGTTAAGGGTTTGTTTTAAATAATCATTTGAACCCTAACTACTTTTCTGGCATTTTATAATTAATTGAACGTTCAATGAAAAATAAAAGGACTAAGAAATGCCCAAGGTAGGGATGCCTGATATACGTAAACCACAACTCGTCCAAGCTACGATGACCGTGATTGATCGAGTGGGTTTACATGCTGCGAGTATTGCGCTGATCAGCAAAGAGGCGGGTGTGTCGACAGGGATCATTAATCACTATTTTGGTGGGAAACATGGCCTGCTCGAAGAGACCATGCGAGAAATACTGCGTCAACTTTCGAATACCGTAACAACAGAATTAAAAGCGCTCCCTGCTGATGCTCACCAGCAAAGGATCAACGCTATCATCAACGGTAATTTCGAAGGCTATCAAGCGGAAAATAAAGTGTCGAAAACATGGCTCGCATTCTGGTCTTATTCGATGCATGACGCTCAACTCAAGCGTCTTCAGCGCGTGAATGAAAAGCGTTTGATTTCTCACTTACTTATTGAATTAAAATCGATTTTTCAACCTGATCAAGCGGAATTGATCGCACACGGAATTGCATCATTAATTGATGGCATCTGGCTGAGAGGGACGCTCAATCCTGAAGGCATTAATGCCGATAAAGCTCGTGCAATCATCAATGACTACTTAGACAAGCAGCTTACGTTTTACTCGTGTCAGCGCGATTAATGATTCATCAAAAATTCTAGTGAGTGAGCTCAAAAGGCTCGCTCTCAACAACGATATGCATTCACAAATACATAGACCGATAGAGTCTAACAACAATAATTAAGTCAGAAGATCAAATGGAAATGAACTCGTTATACATCGATGGTAAAGCGGTTGACGCTACCTCAGGCGAAACTTTCGTCAGCATTAACCCTGCAAACGGTGAACCTATCGCAACGCTTGGCCAAGCTTCTTCAGCTGACGTTGAAAATGCGATTGAATCGGCGAAGCGCGGATTTGCGGTATGGTCAGCAATGACAGCCGTAGAACGCAGCCGCATTCTTTTAAAGGCGGTAGAGATACTTAGAGCTCGAAATAATGACCTTGCGAACCTTGAGGTTGTCGATACGGGCAAGCCGTTACAAGAAGCGATCGAAGTCGATGTGGCTTCTGGCGCCGACGTTATTGAGTATTTCGCAGGGCTAGCACCTACGCTGCAAGGCGATCAACAATCTCTTAGTGAATCTCAATTTTTCTACACACGCCGTGAACCGCTAGGTATCTGTGCGGGCATTGGCGCGTGGAATTACCCTATCCAAATCGCAATGTGGAAATCGGCTCCGGCACTCGCTGCGGGTAACGCGATGATTTTCAAGCCTTCAGAAGAAACGCCGCTAACAGCACTGAAACTTGCTGAGATCTTTACTGAAGCTGGTCTTCCTGATGGCGTGTTTAACGTAGTTCAGGGCGATTACCGTGTCGGCCAAATGCTAACGGCTCACCCCGACATCGCTAAAGTGTCGTTCACAGGCGAAACGGGTACGGGCAAAGCGGTAATGTCAGACAGTGCTAAAACACTCAAGTCTGTAACGATGGAGCTCGGTGGTAAATCACCAATGATCATCTTTGATGATGCGAAATTAGACGACGCGGTATCGGCTTCAATGGTCGCTAATTTCTACACCCAAGGCGAAGTGTGTACTAACGGTACTCGTGTTTATGTACACGAAAACATCTACGACGCATTTATCGACCAACTTAAAACACGTACTGAGAAGCTCATCATTGGTAACCCGATGGATATGGAGACTCAGATCGGCGCGTTGATTTCTAAAGAACACCTTTCAAAAGTCCTTGAAGCAATTGAGCTGGCTAAACAGTCGGGTGCAACTCTGCTGACTGGCGGCTATCAAGTGACGGACAACGGCTTAGCAAACGGCAACTTTGTTATTCCTACGGTATTCACAGATTGCCATGACGACATGCCTCACGTTCAACAAGAGATCTTCGGCCCTGTAATGTCAGTGTTGAAGTTTACGGACGAAGACGATGTGATTCGTCGTGCTAACGATACTCAATACGGCCTCGCTGCTGGTGTGTTCACACAAAACCTTTCTCGCGCTCACCGTGTCATTCATCAAATGCAGGCGGGTATTTGTTGGGTTAATACATGGGGTGACTCACCTGCAGAAATGCCTGTTGGTGGCTACAAACTTTCAGGGGTTGGCCGCGAAAACGGGCCAGAGACTCTACTCCACTATACGCAGACTAAGAGCATTCTTATTGAACTTGGCGACTACGCCAGCCCTTATGCCTAACGCGTAACACTCAATTTTATGGGTTAGCTTAACAGAGCTAGCCCTACTGACTCATCTCAGGGAAATCAAAACATGGAACAACGCTACGATTATATTATCGTCGGCGCGGGTTCGGCCGGCTGTGTGTTAGCGGATAGGCTAACGGAAAGCGGTGAACATAGCGTTTTATTATTGGAAGCGGGTGGTACGGATAAGAGTATTTTTATCCAAATGCCGACTGCGCTTTCTTACCCGATGAATACTGAAAAGTACGCTTGGCAATTTGAGACCCAACAAGAACCGGGCCTTGATGGACGTGAACTGCATTGTCCACGCGGCAAGGTGTTGGGTGGCAGCTCATCGATCAACGGCATGGTTTACGTTCGTGGCCACGCTTGTGACTTTGACCAATGGGAAGAAGAGGGCGCAGCCGGTTGGAATTACCAAGCTTGCTTGCCTTACTTCCGCCGTGCTGAATCATGGAATAAAGGTGGTGACGAATATCGTGGCGACAATGGCCCAGTCGGCACTTGTAACGGCAACGATATGGCGCTTAACCCCCTTTACCAAGCATTCATTGATGCAGGTAAAGACGCCGGTTACCCAGAAACACAAGATTACAACGGCTACCAGCAAGAAGGCTTCGGCACCATGCACATGACTGTAGACAAGGGTGTTAGAGCCTCAACCTCTAACGCTTATCTACGTCGTGCATTGAAGCGTTCAAACCTCACCTTGAAAAAAGGCATCGTGGCGCGTCGTTTCTTACTTGAAGCTCTCGTTGTAAAAGACCAGTCATCAGAAGGCCAATCAGGCTTGAAAGCGGTTGGTGTTGAGTTTGAAAAGTCAGGTAATACTCAAGTTGCCGTGGCGAACAAAGAAGTGATCTCTTCTGCGGGTTCTATTGGCTCGGTTCAACTGCTGCAACTTTCTGGTATCGGCCCGAAAGCGGTGCTTGAAAAGGCGGGTGTTGAGCTTAAACACGAACTGAGCGGTGTCGGTGAAAACCTACAAGACCATCTAGAAGTGTACTTCCAATATCACTGCAACGAACCCATCACGCTCAACAGCAAGCTTGGTTTAGTCAGCAAGGGCATGATTGGCGCAGAGTGGATTTTGACTCGCAAAGGTTTGGGGGCCACTAACCACTTTGAATCGTGCGCGTTCATTCGCTCTCGCAAAGGATTGAAGTGGCCGAATATTCAATATCACTTTCTGCCAGCAGCGATGCGTTACGACGGACAAGCGGCCTTTGATGGTCACGGTTTCCAAGTTCATGTTGGGCCTAACAAGCCAGAAAGTCGCGGTACGGTAGCGATCACTTCGGCTGACCCACATGCCAAGCCAGAGATCATTTTCAACTACATCTCAACCGAACAAGATCGCCAAGATTGGCGCGATTGTATTCGCTTAACCCGTGAGATTTTGTCGCAACCTGCGATGGATGTTTACCGTGGCGAAGAGATTCAGCCAGGTCTGAGCGTAACTTCAGATGAAGCGATCGACGAATGGGTTAAGCAGAACGTTGAAAGTGCTTATCACCCTTCTTGTGGCTGCAAAATGGGCGCTGATGATGACCCAATGGCAGTGCTTGATGAAGAGTGTCGTGTTCGCGGTATTGATAGCCTACGTGTTGTCGACTCGTCTGTTTTCCCTGTTATTCCAAACGGTAATTTGAACGCACCGACCATTATGGTTGCTGAGCGTGCTTCCGATTTGATTTTAGGTAAGCCCGTTCTAAAAGAGCAAAACGTTCCGGTATGGATAGCACCGGAATGGGAAGAAACCCAAAGAATCAATAAGCCAGTAAGAGAAGCGTAAGCGTCAGTTATTAGTTAAAAAATAGCAAAAGCAGCAAAGAATAAAAACAACAAGTAACAAGCAAAAAATAACAAAACTAATTAGTCAAAAGTCAGAAGAACTGCTCTCTATCGGTGTTGATATCGAGCAGCAAAAGGAAAGATAAAAAGGAACCATTATGACGACTCTAAATATTCAGAACGTGACGACAAAAACGTTAACAGCACTCGCGATCAGCTCGTTTGCATTTGGTGCTAACGCTTCTGTTGAACCACAACAATGTGAAAACGTACGCTTCGCTGATGTTGGTTGGACAGACATTACCGCAACAACGGCTGTCACTTCTGAGCTACTTAAAGGCCTAGGCTACAAAACCAAAACTGACCTACTTTCAGTACCGGTTACTTACTCTTCAATGGCGAACGGCGATATTGATGTATTCCTAGGTAACTGGATGCCAACTATGGAAGGCGACATCGCTAAGTACCGCGAAGCGGGAACGGTTGAGACAGTGCGTGCCAACCTTGAAGGCGCAAAATACACGCTTGCTGTTCCTAAATACGTGTATGACTCTGGCGTGAAAAGCTTCGCCGACCTAGCAAAACATGCCGACAAATTTAAAGATCGCATCTACGGTATTGAACCGGGTAACGATGGTAACCGCTTAATCCAATCAATGATTGATGCTGACGCGTTTGGCTTAAAAGATTTCAGCCTAGTGGAATCAAGTGAAGCGGGCATGGTATCGCAAGTATCTCGCGCTGCTCGTCGTAGCCAGTGGATCGTTTATCTTGGTTGGGCACCGCACCCAATGAACAGCAATGTTGAGATGGAATACCTTTCAGGTGGTGACGACTTCTTTGGCCCGAACTACGGCGGAGCAAATGTTTACACCAATGTTCGTTCAAACTACCTGTCTGAATGTGCAAACGTCGGTCAACTTCTACAAAACCTAGAGTTCACTCTAGAGATGGAAAACCAGTTGATGGAAGAGATTCTTAACCAAAAAGTGAAGCCAGAAAAAGCGGCTCAACAATGGTTGAACAATAACCCTCAACAAGTTGAAGCTTGGTTAGACAACGTAAAAACGCATAAAGGTGAATCAGCGACTCAAGCGGTTACTGAATACCTAAAACAAGTTAAAGCTTAGTTTTACCTAGCTATCGATCTATTTATCAAAGCTCTATAAATAAAAAAGGTGGGCTTGCCAATTGTCTATTGGTTTGAAGTAGCCCACCCATAATAAAAGGCAATATTGTGAATTTTATTACGGAAAACAAAATCCCTGTTGGTCAATGGATGGAAGCGGGTGTTGATTGGCTAACAATCAATGCAGCAGGTTTCTTTGACGCTATTTCGATTTTTCTAGAAACCGTCATTATGTTTTTAGTCGATGTATTTAAGTGGATGCCACCGGCTTTACCAATCGTGATGACTGCGGCGATTGCATGGTATTTACACCGTAAACCCTCGCTTGTGATTTTCGTGGTTGCAGCTTTGCTGACTATTTTAAACCTTGGCTACTGGCAAGAAATGCTGGAAACCTTTGTCCTCGTGTTTGCAGCGACAACGATTTCCGTATTAATTGGCGTTCCAGTTGGCATTATGGCCGCGCATCGCCCTTGGTTGTATACGGTGCTTAGACCCATTCTTGATTTAATGCAGACGGTTCCAACGTTTGTGTATCTGATTCCGACTTTGGTTTTATTCGGCTTGGGCATCGTTCCTGGCTTAATCTCGACCATCATCTTTGCTATTGCCGCGCCAATTCGTTTGACCTACTTAGGCGTCACCAAAGTGCCTGAAGAGTTGATTGAAGCGGGTAAAGCGTTTGGTGCAAGCCGCATGAAATTGCTGATGAAAGTGGAATTACCTGCTGCCTTACCAAGCATTATGGCGGGTGTAACTCAATGTATTATGTTGTCGCTTTCGATGGTGGTTATCGCCGCTCTTGTCGGTGCTGACGGGCTTGGTAAACCTGTTGTTCGCGCATTGAACACAGTGAACATCTCACAAGGTTTTGAAGCCGGGTTGGCGATTGTATTAGTCGCTATCATTCTTGATCGCTTGTGCAAAACACCAAACCAGAAGGAAGCTTAATCATGTCTAACTCTCAGGAAAAAAAGACAATGGACGCGATTACCATTAAGAACCTCGATGTTGTGTTTGGTGATAAGCCGAAGCAAGCGCTTGAGCTGCTCGACCAAGGTAAAACTCGCCAAGAGATCATTGATGAGACTGGCCAAGTGGTTGGCGTAGATAATGTGTCGCTGACCGTTGAAGAAGGCGAGATTTGTGTGCTGATGGGTTTGTCTGGTTCTGGTAAATCATCTTTGCTTCGCGCAGTTAATGGCTTGAATGAGATCAGCCGTGGCTCATTGGCGATCAAAGATGGAGACAAGCTGGTTGATTTAGGTGAACAGTGCGACGAAGCGACCTTGCGTCACCTTCGTACTCACCGCGTTTCGATGGTGTTCCAAAAATTTGCCCTAATGCCTTGGTTAAACGTATTAGATAACGTGGCGTTTGGTCTAGAAATGCAAGGCGTAGCCAAAGATGTTCGTCGTGCTAAAGCGCGTGAACAGCTTGAAATGGTGGGTTTGGCAGAGTGGGAAACCAAGTATCCGCATGAGCTTTCTGGCGGTATGCAGCAACGTGTTGGCCTAGCGCGTGCCTTTGCGATGGATACCGACATTCTTCTTATGGATGAACCGTTTTCAGCGCTGGATCCGCTGATTCGTGCGCAGTTGCAAGATGAGCTAATTCTATTGCAAAACAAGCTTAACAAAACGATTCTGTTCGTGAGTCATGATTTAGACGAAGCGCTGAAGATTGGTAATAACATTGCGATCATGGAGTCAGGCAAGTTGATTCAACATGGTAAGCCTGAAGAGATCGTACTCACACCAAAAACGGAATATGTGAAAGATTTTGTCGCACACACTAACCCGTTGAACGTATTGAAAGGTCGTTCGTTGATGCAGCCTTTGGATTCTTTGAAACAAGAAGATGAAAGTTGGAAGATCTGTGACTCTAAAGACTTATGGATTGAGCAGAGTGAAGGTACTTTATCTGTAAAAGGTGAATCGACTTTAGCGCTTGTTGAGTGGAACGAATCCGACGATTTAACGGCAATCAGCGCGTCGAGTGTTGTAGTGGCAAGTCCAGAGATTGGCATGCGCGATGCGATTAAACTGAAACAGCTAAGTAATCACCCGATTTTGCTGGTGGAAGACAATAAACTGGTCGGTATTTTGGATAACAGTGAATTTTATAATGCGCTTACTGGTAACTTTCAGATGAATACCGCTGCGTAAAATTTCGTTTTTCAGCTTAGCTATTGAGGCTGGTTTTTTATTGGGTGGAGAGGGTTAAATCTCTCTACCTCTATGATTATTAAAATATATTATTCTTTGAGCTTGTATTCTCTGACTCATTATTTTTGCCTTCATTGAAGCTTTGATTCCCCCTTCATTAAGCAAAAGTGCCGTACCACGCAAGTTTAGTGGTATAGAAAAGATTGAGAATAGTATTAACATCAGTACAATGCGGAAAAATCAATGAAGTAAATTATCAATTTACAGTGTAATTCGAGCGATCCTAAGCTGTTCAGTTTGGAAATCTCATCGCCCCGGCACTGTAAAGTCACTCACAGTATATTAGTACAAAGGTCTGCATCTTGGATAAACATGACGAAATCTTGGTCGCTATTCGCCAAATTATTCGCGCTATCGATTTACACTCGAAAAAGCTGAGTAAAGAGTATGGTTTGACGGGCCCTCAATTGATTTTAATGCGCGCAATCCAAGAGATGGGTAATGTGACGATCAAAGAATTGTCTAATCAAACTAATGTGAGTCAAGCGACGACAACGACGATCATCGATCGTCTGGAGCTTAATGGTTATGTGCAGCGTATCCGTAGTGTTGCTGATCGACGTAAAGTTCATGCGAATTTGACGGAAAAAGGCCAAGAGCTACTTAACAATGCACCACCACCGCTACAAGATAACTTCGTTAAAAAATTCCAAAACCTAGAAGCGTGGGAGCAAAGCCTACTGCTTTCTTCGATGCAACGTGTGTCTTCAATGATGAACGCAGAAGACATCGACGCTGCCCCAGTGCTACAGCTTGAAGGCATTGCCAACGTTGCCAAGAGCTAGTTAGGAAGATGATTTAATTGTTTTAAAACAATGAATTAGAATAACATTTAGTGGTCGCTTTAAGCGGCCGTTTTTGATCTTATAGCCTCTATCCCTTTGACTATTTCAGTCCAAATTGTCTTCCAATTATCCCTTTCGATTTTGAATTCCTAAGCTTTCTGATTTTTAAGTTGTTTAACGTTTATTCACTTATTTCATAAACGCATTGACGATTCTCTGACAAAATAACACTAGACCGACCGGTTTGTTGTGTATTATTGTGTGCCTCTCCTAACCATGAGGTGATGTATGAAACATGAATTGACGGCGACACAAATGACAGCGACGTTGAAGACTATGCAGGAAGCTTTTGCAGATGATCCGATGCCCACTGTGACGGTGAGAATAGAACAGTTGCTTGCGCTGAAATCTGCTCTGATCGATTACACAGACCGTTTGTGTGCCGCGGTAAGTGAGGACTATGGTCACCGCAGCCGACAAGATACTTTGATGGCTGACATACTTCCTTGTTTAGGAAATATCGATCACACCATCGAGTGTTTGTCACATTGGTCGACATCTTCAATTCGCCACTCCGGTCCTTTGCTTTCCACTTCTCGCGTTGAAGTGGTTTATCAGCCTAAAGGCGTAGTGGGGATCATTGCCCCGTGGAATTTCCCTATCATGTTATCCGTAGGCCCGCTCATTTCAGCCTTGGCAGCGGGCAATCGCGCCATGATCAAGATGAGTGAATTTACGCCAGCAACCAATGACGTTTTAAGACAACTATTGGATGAAGTCTTCAATGCCAACGAGGTATGTCTTGTTGAGGGCGAGAGCGAAATAGCCGCTGCGTTTTCTGCATTGCCGTTTGATCATCTTCTGTTTACAGGGTCAACCCAAGTGGGTCGTCAAGTGATGAAGTCAGCGGCTGACACGCAAACTCCCGTCACTCTTGAGCTTGGTGGCAAGTCTCCAGTTATCGTGGCAGAAGACATGTCGATTGATATTGCTGTCGAGCGAATCATTTACGGTAAGAGCCTCAATAACGGCCAAGTGTGTGTCGCGCCTGATTACGTATTGTTGCCCGAAGATAAACTCGACGCTTTTATTGAGGAATATAAAAAACAATACCAACTGCTGTTTGACGAAGGGGTCTATTCCGAGAATTTGACGTCCCTAATCAACCCTCGCCAATGCGACCGCATAGTGAGTTTGTTGAATCAAGAACAACAAGCGGGAACTCGAACCGTGGCCTGCCATGATGACGCGATGGACTTAGATTGCCAACGACTGGTGACGCATCTGATTGTAGAACCAAACCTGTCATCCAAGGTGATGAATGAAGAGATTTTCGGCCCACTATTACCGTTGATTACGTATCGTAATATCGAAGAGGCGTTCCAAATCATTAATAACAAACCAAGGCCTTTAGCGCTGTATCTGATGAGCTTTGATTTGAGTTTACAGTATCAGGTTAAGCACCAAGTACATTCCGGTGGAATGTGTATCAATGACTGTGTCTTCCATTTAGCGGTGGATGATGCGCCGTTTGGTGGCATTGGTGAATCAGGGCAGGGCAATTATCACGGTAAAGAAGGTTTTCTCACTTTCTCCCATGCCAAAACAGTTTTGGAAACGGGCTTAGATCATCGAGTTAAGCATCTGTTTTCAAAAGAAGACAACGAACTAAAAACAGCAGTGATGAGCATGCTTGGTAAGTAAATCATTTCTGTCATTACGCTATTCATTATTAAGAAGTTATTTTTAGAGGTTATTTTATGTTGGAACGCTTTTTTGAACGAACCATGAAATCGTATTTGATGATTACTGGATTCTTAACCGCCACTGCTTTTTCTACCTTCTTGGCACCGGATTGGAGTATGCAGACACTGTTTTCTTACAACGATACGATGATGGAAAATAAAGAGTATCTGTTGGGTACTTATCAGCACTGGGGTGTGATGGTTGGCTGTATTGGTGTGTTGCTGATGTTCTCAGCCAAGTACAAATCGCTGCGTACTTCGACCATGATTTACAGCGCATTTGAGAAGTCGATGTTTGTTGGCATCTTCTTATACAACGTCTGTATCAATGACTATGAATGGTTTTATGGTTGGAGTGGCGTGTTTGCGCTCGATGGATTTGTGACCGTCTACTCTTTGGTTTATCTCTACTACTATCTCAACCGAGACAAAACAAAGGTACCCGCTCACTTGCGTTAACCTCTGTCGTTCAGCATGTTGATTCTAATACTCCTAAGCCCGCATTTGCGGGCTTTTTTTCGTTTCCGACAAATGATCCTCAACGATCTTAATTGACATATCTTTGACATTAACACTCTAGACCGACCGGTTTGTATTGGTTATTGTTTAGTCATCAAACATAAACGAGGTAAACACCATGACTACCAATAACTTTAACTTTCAACTGAAAACCATTGTTCATGCTCAAGAGAACGGCATTGAAAATATCCCTTCTTTATTTGCTCGCTTAGGCGCGAAAAGAGTCGTGCTTTTTTCTGACAAAGGTTTGGAATCTCTGGGCTTTGTTGAGCAATTCTCAGCGTTGTTTGCAAACCAGACGATGAATCAAGAAGCAAACCAACAAACGACTCAGCTCGTTGGTGTGTACACCGATATTGCGCCAGACGCGACTTGCGACAACATCAACGCTGCGATTGAGTTTGCTAATAGCTTAAATGCCGACGCTATTTTGTCTGTCGGTGGAGGCAGTGTGATTGATGCTTCTAAGGGCGTGAAATATGCACTTCATAAGCAGATTGATGATATCCGTACCGTGATTGCTGGCGGTGGCTTCATGGAAGTTTGGCCAAACAATGAAGACATTCGAGTGCCTCATATTGCCGTACCAACAACGGCTGGCACAGGCGCTGAAGCTTCTCCGATTGCGGTTTTTTACAACGAGCATGAAAACATCAAGGCAAGTTTAGTGGCATCTGGTTTGGAGGCTGACATTGCGATTCTTGATCCAACGGTCACCACCAAGCTGCCTGCTCATCTGACTCGCTCAACCGCGATGGATGCACTCACGCACGCCGTTGAGGCCATTGTGTCTCCGATGAGTAATGCGTTCACCGATGCTTATGGCATTCAGGCTGCAAAACTGATTGTTGAAAACTTACCCGTGGCACTTAGAGAACCAGAAAACCTGACGGCACGTGGCAATCTTCTTCAGGCGAGCACGATGGCGATTTCTGCGTTTTATTCATCGCTAGGTGGTATTCCAATTCATAACTGCGCCCATGCCTTTGGTGCGATTAGCCACATTCCACATGGCGATGCCAACACGGTACTGATGCCGGTTGTGATTGAAGCACTGCCGGAATTCTATATGCCGAATGCGGCGAAGTTAGCTCAAGCTTTCTCGGTCGATACTACCGGAACCGATGAGATGGTTTACCTGAGAGTGTTGGATTTCTTAAACAACTTCCAAACCAGTGTCGGTGCGATGAAACGTTTCAGCAGCTGGGACTTTGATGAGCAAGAGAAGAGCAACATTGCAGAAGCGATTGAAAAAGACATCTGTTTTCAGTTCTACCCAATCTCGAAACAAACGATTGAACAGATTATAGAAAAAGCGATTTAGTCGTCTCATTAAGCATTCAAAAACTCACTGTAAATCGAGGACAAATTATGAAGATTGAAAACGTATTGCTATCGAGCTTGTGCATCATCGCGCCATTCCTACTTTTCGCTTAATTCACTCGACAGGGACGTTGTGACCTTTATTCCCGAGGAGGAAATAAATGCTCAATAAACGTTTAACTACCGTGATTCTGACTGGTGCTTTGGCTGTTCTGCTTTTTGCTAAGGCAAGTGTGGGAAGCGAAAGCTCCACGGCTTTATCTGAACAGCATCAAGATGCTGTTCAGCTGTTGGATGAAGCCTATGAAGGACAGTCTGAAGCGCAACTTGCTCTCGCTTATCGGTATTTGAGCGGTGATGGTGTTGAGCAGAATGACGAGAAAGCGGCGGAATGGTTTGAAACCGCAGCCAGTGCAGATAGCCCTGAAGCTCAAACGCAGCTTGGCTTAATGTACTTCTCTGGAAGTGGCGTTCAGGTTAGCCAAGCGGACGCTGTCACCTGGATCGGTTTGGCAGCTGCTCAAGATTATGACCCTGCGCTCGACTTATTACATTGGATGTCCCAAGCCGCGCACTAATTCAGATTCTAACCAAAGTTAATCACAGAAAGGTTAGTCACAGAAAAAGTTAATCACAAAAAATTATTCACAGCTATTGGAGACGTCTTATGCAGACATTCAAGAAATCCCTACTATTCACAGCGATGGCCGCCGCAAGTAGCGCCGCCTTCGCCGCCGAATCAGACAAGCCGAACATCGTTGTTATTGTCGGTGATGATGTTGGCTTTGCTGATACCCAGCCTTATGGCTCAGAAGCCGAAACCCCCAACTTGATGGCGTTGGCTGAAGAGGGGGTTAAATTCACTAACTTCCATGCCTCACCAACCTCATCAGTGACTCGCTCAATGATGTTAACTGGAGCGAACAGCCACGAAGTTGGGCTAGGCACTTTCGATTATGCTGTCTATCCGGGTGCGATTGGCAAGCCGGGCTATGAAGGCTACCTGACCAAGAAGGGCGTAACAGTGGCTACGCTGCTCAAAGAAAATGGCTATAACACGTATTTATCGGGTAAATGGCATTTAGGTCATGATGATGGGTTCCTGCCCGATGACCGAGGTTTTTCGGAAAGTTACGGTATTTTAGCGGGTGGTTCGAATCACTTTAACCGCGACATGATGTTCCCAGCCAAAAACGCGGCTACCGCTGAAGCGCTTCAAAAAGGCGACATTCCCGGCGTTGAAGTTGAGCCTACTTACAGAAACGGTGAAGTCGTTGAGGACAAATACAAAGGCGAATACTCAGACCAAGTTTACACCAACGAACTCATAAAGATGATTGATGGCAAGAAAGACGACGGTAAGCCTTTCTTCGCTTATCTTCCTTTCACTGCGATACACCTTCCGCTGCAAGCACCAGAATCAGCGTATCAAGATAAAGTTGATTACTACGTCGAGCATGGTTGGGATTCGATTCGTGAAGACCGCTTTGAACGTATGAAGGAGATGGACGTCATTCCTAAAGATGCCGATATCTCAAATCGTAATGCATTAAGTCGCCCCTGGGACTCTTTGTCTGAGAAACAACAAGAGTGGTATGGCAAGAAGATGGCGGTGGCGATGGGCATGATGGAGATGCAAGATCAACAAGTCGGTCAGGTTGTCGATTACCTAAAAGAGATCGGTGAGTACGACAATACCTACATTATGTATCTGGCGGACAACGGTCCTGAAGCCGCAGATATTACCGGTGAAAATATCAGTGATTTGATTCGCACATGGACGGCACATCACTTTGACAACTCGACGGAAAATTTAGGGAAAGCTAACTCTAGCGTTTCATTAGGCCCAGAATGGGCAAGCGCATCAACCGGTGGCTTGTCTTGGTATAAAGCGTACACGGCAGAAGGCGGTATTCGAGTGCCGTTTATCGTTAAGCCTGCGAAAGCGCTTTTAGAGGGCGATCAAGCGCTGCAACCCGGCACTCAAACCGATGACTTGTCACAAGTAAAAGACATCGCAGCCACCATTCTTGAAATCGCCGATGTTGAGCACCCAGGAACAGAGTACCAAGGTCGAGAAGTGGCACCAATGAGCGGAGTCAGCTTACTTCCTTACTTTAAGGGCGAAACCACAGAGGTTCACAGTGCCGATAATGCGATTCCATTTGAATTGTTTGGTAGCGGAATTTTGCTCAAAGGGGATTACAAGATCATCCGAATCTCTACAGGCATGGGCGGTGACAGTGAATGGCACCTATACAACACAAAACAGGATCCGGCTGAGCAGCATGACTTAAGAAACCAAAAGCCAGACTTGTTCCTAGAGATGGTCGCTGAGTATCAAGAGTACGAAAAAGATCAAAACATTGTGCCAGTTGATGAAGCGTGGAACCCGTTTGAGAACGTCAAATAGAGGAAACAAACCACTCGGCCAACCTAATGCCATCAGGTTTGGTTGGCCGATGAACACCGTGTAAAGGAATTACGAATTGTTTTGGCTAATACAATAACTTTTACATCGAGGAATTCTTCATGACGACCTTATCACTATCAAACCTGAGTTCGGTTCCGCAGTTTAATGGCAAGGCGCACAGCAAGCTTCAAGCGTTGGCAAAACCCATTGGTGCCGTGTGCAATATCAGCTGTACTTACTGTTATTACTTAGAGAAACAGCAGTTGCTTGAATACCCAAAAGGATCTCAATATGTGATGGATGAAGCGCGGCTAGAGCTCTATATCAAGCAGTATATTGAGGGGCAGAATACGCCGGAGATTATCTTTTCTTGGCATGGTGGAGAGCCAACTCTGCTCGGCATTGAGTACTTTGAAAGGGTCGTGGCGTTACAGAAAAAATACTGCCCTAACCATAGCAAGATCAGCAACGACCTTCAAACCAACGGTACCTTACTGAATGATGCGTGGTGTGAGTTCTTTAAGAACAATGATTTTATCATTGGCGTGAGTATTGATGGCCCCGAGCATCTACATAATCATTACCGTACTAATCGAGCAGGCAAAGGCACTTTTGCTCAAACCATCCGCGGAATCGGTTATTTAAAAAAACATAACGTTGAGTTTGCGACCTTAACCTGTGTGAATGATGTGACGGGCAAATACCCGTTAGAGGTTTATCGTTTTCTGCGTGACGAAGTGGGTTCAAAGCAGCTGCAGTTCATCCCAGTGGTGGATAAGCGCGAGGCTCACACCAACAATCAATGGTTGAGCAACCAACAGGCGATCATTCCGGTCTCTGGCGAAGTGGAGTCGTGGAGTGTCGGTTCAGCGCAATGGGGAGAGTTTCTCTCGACGGTTTTTGATGAGTGGTTCGAACACGATTTTGGCCGAGTGCTTGTACCTTACTTTGAAAACTTCATCGGTGTGTGGATGGGCAGAGAAAGCACCATGTGCACCTTGAGTGAAATCTGTGGAAAGGGGTTAGCGGTTGAGCCAAATGGCGATGTGTATTCGTGCGATCATTACGTCTTTCCTGAGTTTCAGTTGGGCAATATTAATGAGAAGCCGCTATCGACGCTGGCATTTTCACCCGCTCAGCAAACCTTTGGATTCGCGAAGCAAAAGTCGTTGCCAAAGCAGTGCCAAACTTGCGAATTTAAATTTGCTTGTCATGGTGAGTGCCCTAAGAACCGAATTATCAACAGTCGTGATGGTGAAGCCGGGCTAAATTACCTGTGTGAAGGGTGGTTCAAGTTCTTTCAACATATCGACCCGGTACTCAATGCTTTGCTAAAAGCCAATAACCTAGCGCCACGGATGGGATAATCGAATCAATGACGTGATAAGCAAAAGCTTAGGTCGAAAAAGAATAAGCCTAGGTAGAAAACGAACAAGCCTGAAAACAAAAGAGGCTCGCTATATAAAGCGAGCCTCTTAGTGTGTAGGAACAGGTTAATCTTTTGAGCTCATCGCAAGCAATGTCTCTTCCATGGCATTGTTCAAAATCGAACGGTTGCGCTGCATCGCTGCCATTAGCGTAGAGCCTAGCCATAAGCCATAAAGCGTGCGAGATAGTGATTCAGGATCTGCGATATTGAAATCACCGGCCTCATTGCCTTCTTCAAACAGCTTCGCCATACGCAGGATGATCTTTTCAGCGCCTTCTGCCATGGTCGATTGCAACGGATTAGCAGACCCAGACACTTCACCTGCTAGCTTGACCACAAGGCACTGAATATTGAAGTCTTCGGTTAGTTTCGACGCACACCAAAACTCGAAGTACGCTTTAACGCGGTTGCGGCGAGATAGAGTCTCATCACTTAGAAAGTCATCAAGCTTAACTAGGTGCTCATCAAAATAGTCGGCTAGAAGGATCTCGCCAAAGTGCTCTTTGGATTTGAAGTAATGGTAAAAAGAACCTTTAGTCCCTTCGGCTTGGTTGATGATTTTCATCAGGCCAACACCAGCAAATCCGTGTTCATTAATAAGGCTAAACCCTGCATCGAGCATAGCTTGTCGCATGTCTTTCATTGATCTTACTCTTTATGCCGAGAATGATGATTAGTGTAGCGATATGCATACCAACCGTCCAGTCTAGAGCGTTAGGATGTTGTCGATAATTGATTCGTTTCGTCAAAGTGGCTTTATCTTCTATTTATACCTCTAAGCCACAAAACTTTTTTCACGATAAGCGCATGCCATAAAACGAAAATAACAACCTTAAAGGGCTTGTTTGGTGCCTTAAAATGGCCAAATCGTGGCGTTTTAAGTGGCTGTTTTTATTGGTTTTTAATTTAATGTTTTCTTAAGATCACAATGGTAGTCTTAGCTTGATTTCTTTAGGGGGCTAAATGGACACCAATAACAGCACTTATCATCAGCACAGTTTTGCTCAGCAAGATCTATCAGAGCTTACATTTACAGCCTGTACGTTTATCCGATGTGACTTCAGGCGTTCGAACTTGCGTGATGCGACGTTTATTAATTGTAAGTTCATCGAACAAGGTGATATTGAGGGATGCCACTTTGATATTGCAGACTTACGAGATGCAAGTTTCCAGAACTGCCAGTTGGCGATGGCCAATTTTAGTAACGCCAATTGCTATGGGATTGAGCTACGTGAATGTGACTTGAAAGGGGCGAACTTTACTCGTGCGAATTTTGCCAATCAGGTGAGTAATCGCATGTATTTTTGCTCGGCATACATCACGGGTTGCAACCTGTCTTACGCTAATTTTGAACAGGCTTGTTTAGAGAAGTGTGAGTTATTTGAAAACCGCTGGATAGGTACTTATCTTGGCGGAGCGTCATTAAAAGAGTCCGATCTTAGCCGAGGCGTGTTCTCGGAAGATGTATGGGGGCAATTCAGTATGCAAGGGGCGAATTTGTGTCATGCAGAATTAGAAGGGTTAGACCCTCGCAAAGTAGATACAACAGGAATCAAAATTGTGGCTTGGCAGCAAGAGCAACTGCTTGAAAGCATGGGTATTGTGGTGATGCCTGATTGATAGGGCTAGCGAAGTGAGTAAATCGTATAAGCAAGGCCGTTGTTTTGTTTTTCTTACCACTGATAAACTACTAGCTCGCGGCTGCACATGTTTATATTCAGTTTAATCTAGAGAAAATTATGACTATAGAAAATGTACTTCCTGAGAATTACGCAGAAATGCTTAAGGTTTGGGAAAATTCAGTCCGAGCAACTCATGACTTTATTACAGAAGAAGATATTGAGTTTTTTAAACCTATCATCATGGAACATGCGTTCCCTGCGGTTTTTTTGAAATGCGTTAAAAATGAAAGTGGCTCGATTGTTGGCTTCGTGGGTGTCCATGATGCAAAGGTTGAGATGCTTTTCGTTTTGAATGAAGTTCGAGGACAAGGAGTAGGTACTGTGTTGTTGCAACATGCGATTGAGCAGTTAGCAGCCACCAAAGTTGACGTCAATGAGCAAAATCCACAAGCAGTAGGTTTCTATCAGCACATAGGGTTCAAAATTGAATCACGCTCTCCACTTGATGACTTGGGAAAACCATTTCCAATTCTGCATATGACGCTGTAAGCCTCGGTTGTAATCAACCACAGTCGCTAGAAGAAAAGCCCAAAGCTAATAACTTTGGGCTTTTCCGTATCTGGTGTCTCGTCTGACTTTTTTATGCAAGTCGTTTGTATGTCGTAAGCTGGATGAGTGAGTTAGCAGTTTGTTATGTCGTAAAATTTCAGTTGAATGGTGTTTGTATTTCATACGGGATCTTGGTCACTGATTTAAGCGCATCAAACCATTCAAACGCTCAAGTTAAATTCAACCATCATCACAATTAATACTTGGTCAATATGCATAAGTAGATCTTCATCACGCTTGTGCTATTTAAATTTAATTCTTAATTTGATTGTTTTGTCAAATTTACAGTATTGACTTGTTGTTAATAATAAATTTGTAATTAAATTTCATAATAAATATGAGAGGCAGAGAACAACTAATCGTTTGACAGTGAAGTTTAAGTGATAGAAGTCTCATTTTGTTGCCATTTCTCTATTCCTCAACTTCCATTGATAATAATCCCAACAACAACGAACAAAGAATAACTGGGATATATTATGCTTTATGACCTTATTGACCACGACTTAATTGATGTCATTAACCATTCTGAATATAAGTGGGAAGATGCAGTTAAAGAAACGACTCGTTATTTGCAAGACAAAGGTTACGTTACCAATAACTACGCAGACGCGATCATTCAGTCAACGCATGATAATGGACCTTATTATGTTCTTTGTCCAGGCATTGCTATGCCTCATGCCCGTCCAGAAGCAGGTGTACTAAAGACTGGGTTGGGTATCCATGTTTTTTCAACCCCAGTTGATTTCGGTTCAGAAATGGGACCAGCGAATGTCTTATTAACATTAGCTGCAAAGGATTCAGATACACACATCGAGGTTATTCAAGCACTTAGTGAAATGTTAGTTGATGAAGAAAACATTGCCAAGCTGGCTGCTTCATCTTCAAAAGCTGACGTACTTGAAATTATTAAAAGTTACTAAGAATAACCTTTGAAAATAAGGAATATACCGTGTCTACAAATATAAGAGCAAAAGTGCAATCTTTTGGTGGTCATCTGACCGCGATGGTATTGCCAAATATTGGAGCCTTCATCGCATGGGGCTTTATTACTGCATTATTTATTCCAACAGGTTGGATGCCTAACGAATATTTTGGTGAATTAGTGGGTCCGATGATCACTTATTTACTTCCTCTGCTTATTGGTTATACCGGCGGACAAATTGTCGGGGATAAGCGTGGTGCAGTTGCTGGTGCGATAGGTACCATGGGTGTTATCGCTGGCGCTGAGATTCCAATGTTTGTTGGCGCAATGATCATGGGTCCATTGAGTGGCTGGGTGATCGTTCAAATCGATAAACGCTTACAAGACAAGATACCTTCAGGTTTTGAGATGGTGGTAAACAACTTCTCGCTAGGCATCTTCGGCATGTTGATGTGTCTATTTGCTTACGCGATTGTTGGTCCTGCTGTGACTGCTGCGAACCTATTCGTTAAATCGGGTATCGAAGCGCTTGTGGCAACAGGTTTTCTACCGTTACTTGCCATTATTAATGAACCAGCAAAAGTACTGTTTCTAAACAACGCTATCGACCAAGGTATTTACTACCCACTAGGTCTACAAGCGGCGGCGGAAACGGGCAAATCGATCTTTTTTATGGTGGCGTCAAACCCAGGCCCTGGTCTAGGTATGCTTTTGGCTTACGCGAAATTTGGTCAAGGTCTAAGTAAGAAATCAGCACCAAGTGCAATCATAATTCACTTTTTCGGTGGTATCCATGAGCTGTACTTCCCATACGTGCTAATGAAGCCAATCATGATTGTTGCGATGATTGCTGGTGCGGCGACAGGTATTGCCACGTTCAACCTACTTGATGGTGGTCTGGTTGCTGGCCCTAGTCCTGGCTCGATTTTCTCTTACTTAGCACTCACACCAAAAGGTAGCTTCTTCGCAACCATCGCAGGTGTGGCTTCAGCAACGGTTGTGTCTTTCCTTGTCGCAAGTGCAATCCTGAAAGTGAGCAAGAAAGAACAATCAGAAGACGAGTTTGAACAGTCGATAACCGACATGAAAGATATGAAAGCAGAAGGTGTGGTAGCAAAAGCATCAGCTCAGGCTTCAACAGAACAGCCAAAAGAAGTAAAGAACATCAAATTTATTGCCTTTGCATGTGATGCGGGAATGGGCTCAAGCGCCATGGGAGCATCGACTTTCAAACGCAAACTAGAAAAGGCTGGCTACGATGTTCAAGTTAAAAACTTTGCCATCGAAAAAGTCCCAACTGATGCCGATGTGGTGGTGACTCACGAGAGCTTAGAGAATAGAGCAATTAAGGCTACGGGCTTACCAGTGGTCACTATCAAGAACTTCTTACATGACCCTGCATTAGACAACCTAATGAACACCATTGGTCAACAAGCTTAATTTAAATTTTGGGGCCACTCAGTGGTCCCACTTTCGGAGAGAAAATCATGACTCAAACAACTGCTGCTGTTATCCGTGGTGAAAAAGACGTTCAACTTAGAACGTTCGATCTTCCAAAAATTTCTGATGATGAACTATTAGTTAAAAATATCTCAAACAGCATCTGTCTTTCTACTTACAAAGCAGCACTGTTAGGCAGCAACCATAAACGTGTACCGGAAAATATTGCTGAAGTTCCCGTAATGACAGGCCACGAATACGCAGGTGTGATTGTTGAAGTGGGTGCAAACCTGAAAGGTCGTTTTACGGCAGGTGAACCTTTTGTACTGCAGCCAGCAATGGGTCTGCCAACAGGCTACTCGGCAGGTTATAGCTATGAAACGTTCGGTGGCAATGCGACGTACTCAATTATCCCTAAAGTAGCAATCGACTTGGACTGTGTATTGCCTTACAAGAGTTCGTACTACGCTAATGCCTCTTTAGCTGAACCTATGTCATGCATCATTGGTGCGTTCCATGCAAGCTACCATACAACGCCTTACGTATATGAACATCAAATGGGCATTAAAGAGGGTGGCTCTCTTGCATTGTTAGCGTGTGCAGGCCCGATGGGTATTGGTGCCATCGACTACGCGATTAATGGTCCAGTCAAACCAAGTCGAATCGTTGTCACCGATATTGATGAAGCGCGCCTAGAGCGAGCTGAGAGCCTAATTCCTGTATCAAAAGCAGCAGAGAACGGTATCGAACTTTTTTATGTGAATACCGCTAAGTTAGAAGATCCTGTTTTACACCTTAAGCAGCTGAACGGTGGTAATGGGTATGATGATGTCATGGTGTATGCTGCGGTTACACAAGTGCTTGAGCAAGCGGATGAGTTGCTAGGCAATGATGGTTGCTTAAATTTCTTTGCTGGCCCAACGGACAAGCAGTTCAAAGTACCATTCAACTTCTATAACGTTCACTACGAAGCGACTCACATTGTTGGCACTTCCGGTGGCTCTACGGGTGATATGGTCGAGTCTATTGAGCTTTCAGAAGCGAATAAAATCAACCCTTCATTTATGCTGACACACGTTGGTGGTCTAGAAGCGGCACCGCATACGATTCTCAATCAGTTAGATATTCCGGGTGGCAAGAAATTGATTTACCCACATATCGACTTACCGCTGACAGCGATTGACCAATTCCATACATTGGCAGAGCAGTCTCCATTCTTCCTGGAGCTTGATGAAATCTTGAAAGCCAATAATTACGTTTGGAATGAATTGGCAGAAAAAGCGTTACTTGAATTTTATGATGTGAGCTTAACCGTTTAATATGGTTCATTATTGTGGTGGCGAGCTAGCCACCACAGCTTCATGAGGTAATTGATATTTTGTTGCAAGATGAATTATTGGATGCATTGGAACAGTGTGATTCCGCGACGAGTTTGATCGAAGCGTCTAATAAGTTAATAAACCAAAAACTGAAAAAGCTATTACCGAACGTGTTTGTTCAAGATGCTTTGGTGATGGAGTACGCCGTCGTACCTCTTTTAAAAGAAGATGGGCCTCTTGTTACAACCGACGTCGCCTCTAAATTGATGTTTGCGATGGGTAAGATCTCTTTGGAAACCTACGCAGATATTGGCTTATTCGACCAAATGTATGAATACACTAGTAAGCAATCGCAAAAGCTGACATTTGGCGATGACATGGTTTACGACTTCATCAGTAATCAATCAAACCTCTCGAAAGGCAAAGATAGCTTCTACTTAG